>RGDM01000061.1 GCA_009918675.1 bacterium | reverse complement strand
CGTCTTGTCGGACGCCAGACCAGCACTGTCGCGCACGCTGGCCTTAAACGCACGTTGCACACCTGTCACATTCAGCGCAGGAGTCCACTTGAAACTGTCACCTGGTTTTACAACCGAAGAGCCAACACTAATCGACGACTCAACTCCGCCTGAAATGGTCTTCATCGCGCCGCTGATCAGTTCTTCAACAATAAACTTCATGTTTGCATTATAGACCTTTGGACTGCTGCCTGTGACGTCTTCAGGGTCCTGAAGATTTGCAAGTGCAGCAAGGTCGGCAAAGCTAATCGTGATAGGCATATTACGCGCCACAGTCAGCTGAACCGTATCAACCACAGTTGGCGGCTGATTGATTGCATTGACCACAACCTTCACGGCCGCTGTATCAACCGACCTGTCGAGGTTATCAAATGCAACAAACCTGAATGCAGGAGTTCCTGTTGCGCTGGTCACGTTTGTCGTTGGTTTCCAGAGGAACCATTCGCCGGGGCCAATCAAACGCTCTGGGCTCAAAACTCCAACTGCACCGTAAGAAACACCATCGCTGAAGGTGAGTGTTCCACCATCCAAATTGGTCAAGTAGAAAGAAATTGGAGTTTGATCGACATCGGTTGCACCCGACAAACTCAAGAGTTCATCGTAGGTCACTTTGCGCGGTACATTTTGATTCGTACCCAGGCTTCCCGATGTTACACCAAGGGTGAATGAAGTATTGGCAAGGACAGGCTTGTCGTTCTGACCATTGACTTTGATCTTCACATTGCGAGTTGTTGGCGCACAGTCAAGCGCGTCGCACGCGCGAACGATCATGGAAATGTATTCGCCGGTTCCGTTGAGTGGTGCAAACCAAGTGACCGACGTAGTTGTATTCGCTGCCGTGCCCGAGGCAACAAGTCGCATATTCAATTGAGCAATAATCGCAGTGCCGCTTGCATCCTTCAAAGAACCCGCACCAATTCCTTCGATACGATATTCAATCGCATTGCCCTCAAGGTCCGTCGCAGGAATTGCTGCTGCCACATCAGCATAGGTGATCGCCTGTCCGCCAGCTTTGTTCTTTGTGCTGTCAGCAAGATTTGAAACTGTCGAGCCATAAACAGGAGCGTCGTTCACGGCAGCAATCAGAACGTTAATGTCTTTAATTTCTGTACTGACTCCGCCATTTTCATCGCGCAACCGAACGCTAAATGCTTTCTTCAGGCCATTGGCGTTCGCATTTGGAGTCCAAGTGACGCTCTCTCCTGGATTGATTGCCAGCGGCAGCATTCCAGTGGTGACCTGGGTTGCGCCTTTATACCACGACAGACCTTCACCAAAGCTCGTGATCTCGTAACTCAACACGCCGGATTCGTTGTCTGTACCGGGGAATAGATTCGCAAGCATTTGATGATGGATAATGAATGGACTGTCTTCGGATGCACCCGTCAACGTTGTTGGCGCACCTGCGGCAAGCGTCAGGAAGGTTGGATCAGCATTCACCGGATCAATTTGAATATAAACGGTCCGGTCTCCAACCGACACTGCTCCCGCGGTATCCAAAGCGACAATCGAGAATGCTGGCAATTTGCCGCTTGCGGTGTCAGCTCCCTTCCAGTCCAACTTGTCACCAGGATTGATGACCGAAAGAACAGGATCCGACGTGTTCAAGGTCACCCAGTTCGGAGTCGTACCCGTTGGCGAGGTATTTCGCCGCAACGTGCCGGTGATGCTCTTAAGCTTGAACTTTAATGTCTTGGTTGGCAGTGGCTCTTCAGCATCTGTCGCATTGGTCTTCAAGCGCAGTGCATCATAGGTGAATTGGTATGGAACGGCCTGAACTCCTGGCCCCAGTTGTTGAACTTCTGTGAGGGTTGGCACTTGATTGAGAGAAGTAATTTTCACATACACAATTGCTTCAGACGAGTAATCCAAACCGTCGAATGCACGCACGCGCATAATCTCAACAGCATCGCCAGAAAGGTTGGCGGTTGGAATATAGATAATTTCCTCGTTAGGTCCGAAGATTGCGGTTCCCGGCGCCAGCCCGACAGGAGCTTGTGGATAGGTTGTGAGCTCGTTTGCACCTTTCCAGACAGAACCGTTCGAAAGCTTTGTCACGACAAACGACAGCCATGCACCATCTGAATCCGCCGCCCCAAGAGCATCCTTCAATTGAGCGTGGGTGATCTTGAATGGCGTGTTTTGCACCGCAGCCACGCCGGTTGCACCAATAACCTGCGGAGAACCCGAGACTGTTGGTGCAGTGTTGCTACCAGTGACTTGCACAAGCACTTTCGCAATCCGTGCGCTCACAACATTGAGTTCATCAATCACACTGACGGTAAAGGCTTCAAACGAACCTGTTCCATTGACCGGTGGATCCCAAACCAATTTCGTTTTGTCTTTGTCGAGGATATTGTTTGTCAAAGACAAGGTGGTTGCGCTTGCAGCATTAGTACCAAGGCGCAACTGTACACCAGAGAGCTGCGACTCAATGCGCAGCTTCACTTTGTTGTACCGGATAGAAACGTTGTCAGCAGGGTTGACACTTTCATTGTCAGCAACACCCAGCTTCGATGCCAAATCTGCAAAATCAAGAACCAAAGGATTGTTGCGCGACGCTGTGTACTGATATGAGTCATTCAACGTCGGAGCCTGATTGACCGGCGTGACATCCAAAGTCAACGTTGCCGAAGTGTCGGAATAGTCGCTACCGTCATAGGCTTTAATTGTCAGAATCGTTACGTCAGTTCCAGGCACGCTTGGAGTATAGTAGAACGTTCCGCCCGGAGACAGGACTGCGCTGTCCGTTGGTGCATTCGGTGCACCCAAGAACGGAACTACAGTTGCCGCACCATTCTTCCATGAGCCATTCGGCACCGCTGTCACAACATAGCTTACCATCGCACTGTCTGCGTCGGTTGCAGGCAACAACAGTTGCAATTGGTCGTAGGTCAACGTTAACGGACTGTTCTGCGTTGATGCAGGAGTAATTTTCTTTGTTGAGAGCGACAACACAGGTTTAATATTCGCGCCACCAACCGTGACCGAAACAATAGCTGTTGTTGGGCTCACTGCGCCTGTACTGTCGAGCACGCTCACCTGGAAGGCTTGGAATGTTCCGGTTGTATTCGTTGGTGGCTTCCAGAACAGTTTTTGCGCGGGCAAGAAGGTATTCGCATTCGTGGTGACACCTACGGCAGTTGCCGAGTCATTACCAATCTTCAGTGTTTGACCAGAGATCATCTGTTCCACACGGAAGCGAACTTTACCGTAGTAATTCGCAATTGCGACCGTATCATTTGCGGCTGGTTTGCTGCCTGTCACATCTTCAGCGTCTTTAACATCAAGCTTATACGCCAAGTCTGCAAAGGCAATTTCAAATTCACTGTTGCGCGATGCTCCCGCATAGGTATAGCTGGCGTTCAGAGCTGGGTTCTGATTGACCGCATCAACCTTAACGTTCAAAAGCGCTTCTTCATTCGACAAAGCTGCATTGTCGAATGCTTTAAACTTGAACGCAGCCTTAATTCCAGATTCGTTTAGACCAGGTGTCCAAGTCATCCACTCGCCCGGACCAACGGTCAGCGGAATTGCAATTGCACCAACAGCGGTGATTGTTCTACTTCCATAAACAAGTTGCCCACCGCTCAATTCCGTAATTCGGAATGAGATCGGTGTGAGATCGGAATCGGTTGCACCACTTCTTGCAAGAAGTGTGTCATATGAGATGACGAGTGGAACATTTTGCTTCGTACCCACTGTGCCCGCAGTGTCACCCAAGGTGATTGCGGTATTGGCCAGAACAGGCAACGCATTGCCACCACTCACAGTCATGCGAACTTCAGCGGTTGATACACTGTAGTCGACACCATCAAACGCACGCACTGTCATCACAACGTAATCGCCGGTTCCGTTGAGTGGAGGTGTCCAGCGGAATTTCTTACTAATATTACCGGTGGCACCGAAGTCTGAAGCAATCACCGCCTGTGCACCGAGGGTCGTTACATCGGCTGCAGCTCCGCTCGCATCAATCACTTCAAGCTTGCCTGAGCCAACGCTTTCAATGCGATATTGAATGCTATCGCTTTCAACATCCGTGACCGGAACCTTGGCTAAAATATCGGTGTAAAGAATTTCCGCACGAGTGATAGGCTCAACACCTTTGTTTTTGACCGCGCCCGTCAGCGTGATTGGCGTGCCAATCACTGGAGCATCGTTCACAGGCGCAACTGCCACAAGAACATCTTTTGTTTCATCGCTCACATCACCAGCGTCATCGCGCAGCTTTATCTTGAATGCGATGATATTGGTTGGATTTGAATTTGCATTGACAGGCGGAATCCAAGTCAGGCTCTCACCGGGCTTCAAGACCAAAGGCAGGTCGGGACCACTGAGAACCTGGTTTCCGCGCTTAAGAACACTGCCCGAAGCTCCAAATGCAACGATTTGGTAATCCAGCAGGCCAGTTTCTGCATCCAAGCCTGGATACGCTTGCGAGAGCATTTGATGAGAAATCACAACCGGAATATCTTCCTTCGCACCGGCAATGAATGTTGAAGTTTGGAATGTCGGCTTGTTGTTCACTGCAGAAAGTTGGAAGTAAACCGGAACAGCAACTGCGCTCTCGACACCACCAACATCCAATGCAACAACACTAAATGCATTCAATTTGCCGTTCGCATTGAGCGCGCCCGTCCAGGCCATCACATCGTTGGGCTGAATTTCATCTCCCGCAATCACCGAAGCCTTTTCACGACCCACGGGACCTGTGCGTGCCAACGTTCCTGTGTTGATACTCTTGACCTTGAACTTCAGAGTCTTGTTGTTCACAGGATCGGTTTCTTCGGCGTCGAACGCATCCGACAAAGTGCGCATTTCGTTGTAGGTGAACGACTTAGCAACATTCTGAACACCGCCAGTGAAATCGCTCACGCGGGTCAGAAGTGGAGTTTGGTTCACGGCATCAATAACAATCTTAATATCCGCGGTTGCGTCTGAAACAGTGCCATTGCTGACCGAGTAATTTTGTCCATCATAAGCTTTGACTGTAAATAGGTTTGTTGGGCTTAAAGTGGTTGAGTTCAATCCCGTTGTTGGAATGTAAACAATTGATTCCGTAGGTGCGATCACCGCTGTTCCTGAAGGCGCACCTGTTGAGGTGTAGCCTGTCATGGTTGCGGTTCCCTTCTTGAGAATACCAAATTGCGTGTTGATATTACTGATAACCAGTGAAACCCACTCGCTGTCGGCATCGCTCAAGCCAACATAAGTTTTCAACTGGTCGTAGGTCATGATGAATGGGGTATTTTGTTTTGCGTTTGTTGCAAACGCTGTCGTAGGATTCTTCAAAACAGGCGCAATGCTTGTTCCATCCACTTGAACGCTGATCTTCGCAACCGTCGAGCTTCCCAGTCCGGTTGAATCAAAGACACTCAACAACACAACATCAAAAGGTCCGGCTGCATTGGTGGGTGGCATCCAGAACAGCTTGTCGCCAGGCAGCATCAGGTTGTTGCTATCGCTGTATGGCAACGCAACACTCACATCAGCGCCCACCTTCAAGCTCTGGCCGCCCAAGAACTTCTCAATTCGGAATTTCAGTTTCGAGTAATCCGATCCTGACACATCTTCTCTATCAAGAACGCCCAAGCTGCTTGCAAGCTCATTAAAAGTAATCGTCTTGAGTGTGTTGCGGGTTCCAGTGAACTGATAAGATGCATTGAGAGTTGGCGCCTGGTTGACGCGATCGATATTCAACTTCAACTTGCCAACTTTCGCAGAATAAGCAGCGCCATCATATGCATAAACTTGCATAATTTCATACGCCGCACCGGCTGCCGAAGAATCTGGATAGAAGAGTACGGATTCTGTTGGGGCAATCACCGAAACAGCCTGTGGTGGCAACACGCCGGCACTTGGGAAGGCCACCAGTGAACTTGCACTCTTCTTGAAGACACCGTTTGAAACCGACTTCAAGACAAAGGTCACCCAAGGGCTATCCACATCCGACAGCTTGAGAGCATTCTTGATATCATCATAGGTCAAGGCAAATGGCGTGTTCTCTTGTGCCCGAGTGACGAGAGTTGCCTCAACCGAATCAGCTGTTGGGCTCGTCAAGCTGTTATCTGAATTCAACACAGGAGCAGCATTGCTACCAGAGACCACAACCCTAATCTTCGCAGTCGTCGCGCTCGCAAGGTTGTCTTTGTCAATGACGCTCAAAATAAACGCATCATACGTTCCAGTCATGTTGCTTGGTGGTGTCCAAATCAAATCACCACCATTGAAAATGTTGAACGAGGAATCCACAGGAGTTGGCGAACCACCCACAGGCTTAATCTTCAGCGAGCCGCCCGCAAGGACCTGCTCAACTCTGAACTTCAAGAGCGTTGTATTGGTGCCGTCTTCAAGGTCTGTGGCATTCAATGCGGTGATGAGCTGACCCAGCGACAAGATTAAGTCTGTATTACGAGACGCATTAAACGACGCCGTTGCGTTCAGTGTGGGTGGTTGGTTCACAGGATCAATCTTAACGCTCACAGTGCAAGCAGGATCATCAGACAAATCTGTGTTGTCGAACGCCTTAATCTTGAATGCGCCCTGCACTCCCGACACCGTGCTTGCCGGTGTCCATGTCAGCCATTCACCCGGGCCAACAGTCAAATTGGGGCTAATCAATCCTGTTGCCGTGACGGTGCGCGAGCCATAAACAAGTGTGCCACCACTTAACTCGGAGACACGGAAATAGATTGGCGTCAGATCCGTATCTGCTGCACCCGACTGCGCAAGCAGCGTGTCATAGCTCACCACAATCGGCACGCCCTGTTTGGTTCCAACCGTGCCGGCCTCAACACCCAAGGTGAATGCCGACTTCGCAAGGGTTGGCTTGGCGTTGGTTCCCGTCACGTCAATTTTCACTTGCGCTGTCGATGCACTGTATTCAGTTCCATCAAATGCACGCACGGTCATGACCAGGTATTCGCCGGTGCCGTTGAGTGGTGGTGTCCAACGGAACTCGTTGCTGATGTTGGCTGTCGCACCTAACGACGACGCAATAATGACCGACTGATTCTGCATCAGCGTCGCAACATCAATAGCGCCACTTGCGCCAATCAATTCCAGCTTGCCGGAACCTACGCTTTCGATGCGGTAGGTTATTGTATCGCCATCAGCATCCGTCACGGGAATCTGACTTTGGATATCTGTGTAGAGAATAGTTTTCTTTGTATTGAGAGTTGAGCCATTAAATTTGCTTGTGCTGCTCAGTTTGCTAATGGCGCCAAACACAGGCACATCATTCACAGCCGCAACATTCACCTCAACAAACTGCTCAGCTGTGCTCAATAGCCCTAGGTCATCACGCAGCTTCACTTTAAAAGCCTTGGTTGGTCCAACCGGCGTATTATTTGCATTGTGACGATTCGTAGGAGGAATCCATGTCACGCTCTCGCCCGGACGCAGCACTTGCGGCAGGTCGGCGGTTGTGAGCGTCACCGATCCACGTTTCAATGTTCCTTCAGCCAACGCCGTAATTTGGTAATCCAAAAGTCCTGTTTCGATATCTGAACCTGGATAACCCGCAAGCAACATTTGATGAGTGATGACAAATGCGGTGTCCTCAAGAGCACCGCTCAGCCCGGGCAGAGTTGCATTGAATGTTGGTGCACTGTTGACGAATGCTGCATTGAAGAAGACAGGAACTGCAGCTGCACTTTCGGCGTTATCAAAGTCATATGCAACAACACTAAACGCGTTCAAGCGTCCGCTCGCACCAATGACTCCTGTCCAGTCGTACGATTCCGTTGGGCTCAACACGTCGCCGGCATTGAGTGTTGTATAACCACCCCCCGAAGCAACACGACGCAATACACCTGAATTGATATTCTTGAGCTTAAATCGCAATGCACCCGAGCTTGCTTCATCAAGGTCTTGAGCATTCGATTTTGCAAGCAACTCGGCGAATGTGAACGCCTTGGTGGTATTTTGATTAAATCCGCCAAAGTCGGAGAGAGTGGTCAGGGTTGGAATGATATTGACCCGGTTGATATTGACCGCAACCGCGACTTCCGATGAATAAACAGCTCCATCGTATGCACGCAGCTTGAGAATTTCCTGGCTATTTCCAGACAATCTGTAGGTTGGAATGTAGGTAAACACTTCACCCGGTGCAATCACAGAGCTACCCGAAGGAGCCGCACCGGTTGCAGCACCCGGATAAGCAACCAACACATTTGAACCCTTCTTAATCACACCGTTTGAGATTGAAGTTAAAACCAAAGAAACCCAAGGGCTGTCCACATCGGCCGCAGAAACAAACGATTTGAGCTGATCATAGGACACAGTCAGAGCGGTGTCTTGCGTCACTGTTGTTGGATAAACCCCTGAAGGCGCAGCAACGGTTGGCGCTTGGTTGTTGCCCGACACTTGAACCGAGATCTTAGCAACACCTGCACTGGCCAAAAGTTGTTCGTCGAGAACACTGACCAAGAACATGTCGAAATTGCCGGTGGCGTTGTTTGGCGGGCTCCAGAAGATCTTTTGTCCGGGCAAGAACAAATTATTGGTCCCATCCACAGGCAACGACGTTGCCAAGCTGGTTCCCATCAGCAGCTGCTGACCACCCAGCACTTGTTCAATGCGGAAGCTCATCTTGATGAAGCGAGCCGACAATGCATTTTGATAGCTTGGGTCAGTTGGTGCTGGAAGCGGCGTTGAGGTGTCTACATTCTCACGGTCGGTCACACCCAGTTTCAGAGCAAGATCAGCGAAGTCGATTGAGAATGCCTGGTTTCTCAAACCTGTCGTATAATTATATGAAGACGTTGCCAGTGAAGGTGCTTGATTCACTGCGCTAATATTTGCTTTCACAACACCTGCGTTTGCAGAGTACTTGTCGCCATCGTAGGCGTAGAATGTGATGATATCCTTGCCACTTCCGCTCAAGCCTGCGGTTGGATAAAACACAATCGATTCATTTGGCGCCAATACAGATACAGACGGTGGCGTGGATGTTCCGGCACCTGGGAACGCAGTAAACGAGTTCGAGGCCTTCTTCACCGTACCGTTGGTAATAGATGAAGCTACGAACGTCACCCAACCATTGTCAGAGTCATTCATGTTCAAGGCTGTCTTGATGTCGTTATAGGTGATGGTGAACGGCGCATTCTCGTTCGCTGTTGTGGTAATTGTTCCAGTTGCATTGATTGTTGGCGCAATATTTTGACCATTCACGTTGACCGAAACCTTGCCAATCACGCTACTTGGCTGGCCGTTGTTATCAATGACTGTCACGGTAAACGCTTCAAACACGCCAGTTCCGTTGACAGGTGGTCGCCAATAGATCTTTTGCCCAGGCAACACAGTCTTGTTGTTTGAATCAAAGATCACCGACGAAAGTGCGGTGCCAATCTTGAGTTGAACACCACCAAGCATCTGCTCAATGCGGAAGCTGACGTTTTTGTAGCGATCCTGCAATGCCGCTTGGTAACCAGGGGCGGTTGTTGCAGGAAGTGGCGGCGAAGTGGGCACATCTTCAACATCAGCAACACCTAAGTTCAGTGCCAAATCTGCGAAGTCGATTTCAAATTCAGCATTACGGACACCATTTTGATAGGTGTATGCCGAATTCACCGTTGGCGCCAAGTTAACCGGCTCCACGTTCACTTTCACGGTGGTTGTCGAAACCGACTCATCCACATTGTCGTAGGCCTTAATCATAAACGCGGTTGGCGCATTTGTTCCCAATCCACGCGCTCCTGGCGCAGGCGACCAGGTTAAATACTCGCCAGGGCCCAAAATCAGGTTGGGTAAAATCGGCGTACCGGTTTGAGAAACAATACGATTGCCAATCTGCACTTTACCGTTATCAAGCTGATAAATACGGAACGAAATCGGCGTAAAGTCGGTATCTGCCGCGCCCGACAAGCTCAACAAAGTGTCATAAGTAATCACAATTGGAACGTTCTGCTTCGTGCCCGTGGTGCCTGACGCAACGCCAAGAGTAAATGAACTGTTCGCCATCGTTGGCTTCGCATTTTGCCCATCGACTTGAATCCGAACCTCAACCGTTGACGCGCTGAAGTCAGTTCCATCAAATGCACGCAGCGTCATGACCACATATTCGCCTGTGCCGTTGAGTGGCGGAGTCCAGTTGAACTCAACGCTCTTGTTGTTGTTATTTGCCAACCCAGAAGCACTTGAAACAAAGAAAGTGGACTGCGATGAAGTCATCACGTCCACACCTGTATTTAGATTCCCTACTCTGAGTTTACCTGAGCCAACACTTTCAACGCGATACTGGATGATGTTTGCAGGGATATCTGCATCAACAACTGGAATAGCGTTCTTGATGTCGTCGAAGGTAATAACCTGTCCACCAGAAACATTCTTGGTTGTTGAGACAAGCTTGCTCACCGTTCCAAACACAGGAAGGTCGTTGACAGCCGAAATCATCACGTCAACGTTCTTGGTGTCGCTGCTGACCGCTCCAGCTCCATCCAGCAACTTGATGGCGAACGCAGTGGTCAGTCCATTGGATACGGTGGTTGCTGGTGCAGCATCAGGCTTGTTGTTGAAGTTTCTGTTCAGCGGTGGAATCCAAACGATGCTGTCGCCCGGAACAACATCAATGGGCAAGTCTGCGGTTGTTTGTACAATGTTATTACGCTTGATTTGTCCTTCACCAAACGAGGTGATGCGATAGCTCAGTAAACCGCTTTCTATATCTGTTCCAGGGTATGCCCCAAGCAACATTTGGTGTGTCACAACAAATGGAGTGTCTTCTGTGGCGCCAGTCAAATTGGTCGTGGTTAGGAAAGTCGGAGAACTATTCACTGCTGAAACATTGAAGAACACAGGAACAGCGGTCAAACTTTCAGCTCCGTCGTTATCAACTGCGACAACACTGAAGCCATTGAGCTTACCGTAAGCATATTGATTTGCTTTCCACTTGAATGTTTGCCCTGGAGCCAGCAGATCATTTGCTCCCAGGGTACTGTCTGAAGTTGCACCGACGCGTTTGAGCGTACCGCTGGTCACCGACTTAATCTTGAATTTAAGGGTTTGAGTTGCGCCTTCGTCGGTATCAACAACGTCACTCTTGGTGCGGAAATCCGCGTAGGTAAAGGTCAGTTCCTGATCCTGCACCAAGCCAGCAAAATCATTAATGCGAGTCAACGCAGGTGGAATATTGGTGCGGTTAATATCAACGCTGACGGCAACTTCATTTGAATAAGCCGCGCCGTCGTAGGCTCTGACCTTGAAAATCGCAATGCCGTTGCCATTAAGGTTCGTGGTTGGCATGTAAATCAGCGACTCTGTCGGAGCCAACACCGACGTACCAGGAGGAGCAGTTCCACTTGCCGCAGCAGGGAACGCATTCAACAGTGCAGATCCCTTGATGAGCAAGCCATTGCTGATTTCCGTTACAACAAAAGCAATCCATGGGCTATCAACGTCAGTCGCCTGCAGGGCACTCTTGAGATAGTCGTAGGTGAGCACGTACTGAAGATTTTGCGTTGCCTTGTTGCTCAGCGCACCTGTTGGAGCGACGATCACCGGTGCTTGGTTATTACCCGAGACCTGGATACTGATTTTGCCAACCGACATACTGCTCGCGCCCGATTTATCGACCACCGTGACCATGAAGGTGTCGAACGTACCGGTTGAGTTGTTTGGTGGCATCCAGAAGATCTTTTGTCCGGGCAGCAAAACGTTGTTGGCTGAATCAACCAGAGTCGCTGTTGCACTGGTTGAACCCACCCGAAGTGTTTGCCCGTTGAGAATTTGTTCAATACGGAACTTCATGTTGTTGAAGCCACTGTTGGCATCCATGTCGTTTGTATCAACATCCTGAACACCCAAGCGGGTTGCCAGATCGGTAAAGTCGACCGCGAATTCTTGATTTCGGGTTCCCGTTGTATAGACAACCGAATTGGTTGTTAGCGTTGGAGCGTGGTTGACTGAGCTGATGTTGACACTCAACACACCTGTTGAGGTTGAATATGACGCACCATCATATGCCATGACACGAAGAATTTCTTTTCCATTTCCGCTCAAGCCAAGGGTTGGGTAATAGAGCAGCGACTCACCAGGAGCAATCACCGCTGTCGCCGGAGGCGCCGAAACACCTGCGCCGGGGAACGACACAAGGTTGGCCGCACTCTTCTTCAAACTTCCGTTACTTAATGCAGTGGTTACGAAGGTGACCCAAGGGCTGTCAGAGTCTTGTAAGCCAAACACGGTCTTAAGATCGTTGTAGCTGATCGTGAACGGAGTATTTTCACTTACAACGCCCGACAAGGTCGAGTAAATTGTCGTCGCAGTGCTGGTTTGTCCGCTGGTTTGGTACGTCGCATTTGCCGTCATTGTTGGTGCAAGGTTGCTACCCGAAACATCCATACGAACTTTACCGGTGGTCGAGCTTGGCAATGAGCTGTTGTCGATCACCGTCACCGCAAATGCATCAAAAATTCCGACTGTATTTGCGGGCGGAATCCAGAAAAGTTTTTGTCCTGGAATAAAGAGATTGTTAACGCTATCAACAATCAAAGCAGTGTTGAAGGTTGAACCCACCTTTAAGCCTTGTCCACCAAGAATCTGCTCGATGCGGAATTTCACCTTGCTGTAGTCTGTGCCAACCACATCTTCAGGGTCTGCAACATTTAAGCTTGCAGCCAGGCTTTCAAATGAAATTTCCTGATAGGCAGCGTTACGTGGCACGTTCGGCACCGTATACGACTGACTCAATGTCGGCGGCTGGTTCACAGGTGCAACATTGACCTTCACCAAAGCCGTTGTCGTCGATGAATCCAACATGTCAAAGGCCTTAATGCCAAACGCTGAAACAGCATTTGGATCAATTCCCGACACAGAGTTTGGTGGTGTCCAGGTAAACTTCTCACCTGGTCCCACCACTGCAGGAGGATTCAATTCAGCGGTTGAATTATAGGTTTTACCGGCCACCAAAACCGAGCCATTCTGCAAGCTGACCACCTGGAAACGCACAGGGGTTTGGTCGCTGTCGCGGGCTTGAGTTTGAGCCAGCAATGTGTCGTATGAAATCACCAGCGGAACGTTTTGGCTGGTGCCTACTGTGCCTGTTCCGGTTTTTCCAAGCACCACATCTGTGACCAGGAGTTCAGGCGGAGCGTTTGAACCTGAGACATTAATTCTCACTTCAGCAGTTGCAACGGTAAAGTCTTTTCCATCAAATGCACGCACAGTCATGACAACAAAGTTGCCCAAACCATTGAGCGGCGGAGTCCAGTTGAAATCCGTACTTGTGGTAATACCGTTGGCACCTGTCTTCACAAAGAAAGGTTGCTGAGCCATGGTCGAAACATTCACACCTTGGTCGGTTGTTCCCACCCGCAAGGTTCCTGAAGCAACGTTTTCAATGCGGAACTGAATCTGATCACCTGTGTTATCAACGTCATTCACGCCAATCACATCTTTAAGGTTTTGCCAGGTTATCACCTGACCACCCGACTTGTTCTTCACTGTGTTCGACAGCGACGCGATGGTGCCGAAGGTTGGTAGGTCATTGACCGAGGCTATATTCACCAGCACATCTTTTTCAATCACGCTGGTTTCATCGTTGCCATCGAGCAACTTCACCTTAAAGGTCAACGTCGGAGCAGCACCGCCTGGTTTGTTATCGAAGTTACGATCCACAGGTGGCAACCACGTGATGCTCTCACCTGGTTTGACTCGAATCGGCAGGTCCACCGACGAGAACAGTGTTGCTCCCTTCTTCCACGACTGTCCTTCGCCAAGTGCTGTAATTTGATAATCAAGCACCCCACTCTCAACGTCAGTACCTGTGTGTATTGAAATAAACCGGCAGTGTGGTTGCACTTTCTGCACCATCTGCATCCACAGCAACCACGCTCATCGCCTGCAAACGACCACTGAGAATTTGTGGTGCATTCCATTCAAATGTTTCATTGGGGCCAATGATGTTATTGACAGTCAAAAGAACTTTTGGACTCACTGATGTGCGATAAATTTGTCCACCTGCAATGCTCTTAATCTTGAAGCCAATCTGCTTAACTCCAACAGGCTCTTCAACATCTGCAACATCGGTCTTCGCACGCATCTGATCATAGGTGAAGGTAATGGGTGCATTCTGTGCCTGGCTGGTCACCACAAAGTCATTCAACGTGCTCATCGTTGGCGGTGTATTTACAGGTACGATATTGACCTGCACCGTTGCTTCTGTGCTTGAGTAGGTTGCACCGTCATAGGCACGAACCTTCAAAATCGGCTGAACACCATTTAAGTTGGCGGTTGGCAAAAAGACGATCGACTCATTAGGTGCAATCACAGCCGTGTTTGGAGGTGCAGCAGGCATACCCGTAAAGATCGCGAGCGCATTTGAACCCTTCTTGAAAGTCCCGTTGCTGGTTGCCGTCACAACCAACGAAACCCAACTGCTGTCTTCATCGCGCACATCAAGCACAGCTGCCGACTTCAACGTGTCATAGGTGATTTCAAACGGACGGCTCTCCGTTGCACCAGTTCCAGCGCCCACGTTACCAATTGTTGCGAGCGCATTGGTCATGGTTGGCGATTTATCGCTGCCCGAAACAGTCACAATCACTTTTGCAACAATAGCACTTGTGAGATTCGCACTATCAATTGCACTCACAGTAAACGCTTCAAAGGTGCCCGCCGAGTTCACTGGCGGCATCCAATAAACACTCTTGTTTTTCGCAACAATATTGTTGTTCGCATCGAACAAGCCTGCGCCAGCTGCATTCGCACTGGCACCCAATTTGAGGCTCTGACCACCCAACACCTGTTCAATTCGGAAGGTCAGTTTATCGTATTTGGTGGTTGGGTCGGTTCCCGTTACGTCTTCAAGGTCAGTTGCACCCAAACCTGCAGCCAACGTTGCAAACGGAATTTCAAGAAGTTCATTGCGCACACCGCTAGTCGAATTAAAGACAGCATTGATTTGTGGGCGTTGATTCACTTGCGCCAAATTAACGGTGATGGTGCCTTCCAAATTCGAATATTCGGTTCCGTCGTAGGCACGAGCTTTAAGAATTTCAATGCCGTTGCCGCTGAGGTTCGTGGTTGGGAAATAAACCAGCGATTCCGATGGCGCGAGCACAGAATAAGCCGGAGGAGCCGCAGGAGCACCGGTGAATGCCGAGATATTTGTGGTGCCTTTTTTCAGCTGACCATTCGATGTTGAGGTGACCACGATGCTTGTATACGAAGAATCAACATCACTCACACCCAATGCGTTTTTGAGAGTGTCGTAAGTGACCACAAAAGGCATATTTTGCGTTGCGCCGGTGAGTGCCGGCGGAGTTTGCACACCAATCACAGGTTTTTCATTCACACCGCTCACAGCAATTGTAATTCTTGCGCGGTAGTTGCTTGGCAGCTCTTTGCTGTCGATCAACGAAAGTGTGAACGCCTCAATAGAACCAACGGTATTATTGGGTGGCAACCACCACAGTTTTTGGCCTGGGTTGAAGGTATTGTTGGTCGTGTCGACATCGGTTGAGGTTGCTGGCGTATCGTTGGTTCCGCCAATCTTCAAGTACTGACCACCAAGCAAACCCTCGATGCGGAACTTCATCATATTGTAGCGAGTCGCAGCCGGGTTACTTTGATTCACATCTTCCAAATCGGCAACACCTAAGCGCTGAGCCAAATCTTCAAATGCGATACTCCATGGGCTGTTGCGTGCCGCACCGCCAAAGCCTGCGGTTCCTGGAGCCGCCGAGAATGTGTAGGTTTGGTTCATCGTCGGCGCTTGGTTCACCGCGTTGATAGCCAGCTGAATAATTGCTTCTTCGGTGGAATAATTCGTTCCGTCGTAGGCTCGCACACGGAACATTTCAACGTTAGAACCGCTCACACTCACCACAGGAACAAATGCCACCGACTCGCGCGGTGCAATCAGCGAAGCAGAGGGTGGTGTTCCCGTTCCGTTGGCGAACGACACCATTCCAGCACCACCGCGGCGCAGTTCACCATTGGCAGCGCTAATGCTCGTCACCACAAACGACACCCAACTGCTGTCGGGGTCGCTCAAACCAAGAGCCAATTTCAACTGATCGTGGGTGACAACATATGGAACATTTTGGATACCACCACTCAGCAAGAGTGGGCTTGCAACATTGGCAAGAACGGGTTTGTCGGGAGACCCCGTGACCGTGACACTCACAGTGCCAACATTTGCGCTTGTGACGCCCTTGCTATCGATTGCACTGAAAGTAAACGCTGGGAATGTGCCTACCATGTTGTTGGGAGGCATCCAGTAAATCGTCTGGGTGGGGAGAACAACGCGATTCGATGCACCAACGGTCACAGCGCTTGCAAGCGATGTTCCCACTTTCAGATATTGACCTCCCAAAATATCTTCAATGCGGAAGGTCATAGCCGTGTAGCGCGATGCAGCGACATCGTTCGGGTTCGGGATATCTTCAAAGTCGAATGCGCCCAGTTGGTCGGCAATGTCATAGACTTTCATCGAGTAAACCTGGTTGCGGACTGCGCCAGTAAAGGTTTTGCTTGCACTCACAGTCGGCAGCTGGTTGACCGGAGCAACATTGACCTTCACAAGCGACTCATTCGCCGACAAATCAATGTTGTCGTACGACTTAATTCTAAATGCTGAGACCGGATTCGGCGGGCTATCGGTGTCGCGACCGGTTTGATTGAGCGACGGTTTCCAACTGATACGTTCCATCGGCGCCACAACAGGTGCCGGATTCAGCACACCCGGAACGGTGTAAGCGACGTTTCCAATCGTCAGGGTTCCGCTTTCTAGATACGTGACCTTGAACCAAACATTACTTAGATCCGGATCAGCAGCCCCGGATTGCTCAAGCAGCAGGTCATAGCTCATCGGCAATGTCACATTTTGGTAGGTACCAGTGGTGCCAGTGCCAATTCCACCCACAGTAAATCCAGCGTTGATGGTTGGAATCTTGTTGCTGCCGGTGACATTGATTCGTACATCAACAGTTGAAGATGCGTAATCGGTGCCATCAAAGGCACGCAGCGTCATCACCGACATGTTGCCAATCGCATTGAGTGGCGGGGTCCAGTTCAGGGCGGTTGTTGTTAATGTTCCATCGGCACCGGTTTCAATCACAAAAGGACGGTTGGTGAGCGAAGTAACATCTACTCCCGTGTTCGAAGTCCCCATACGCAACACACCGTTGTTTACGCTTTCCACCCGGAAGCGGAGCGTGTCTGCAGGAACATCCACGTCCGTGAGCGGAATTGCTGTACGCAGCATCGTGTAACTGATTTGGTATCCATTGGTCTGGTTCTGCAATGCATTGGGCAGAGCCTGAACGGTTCCATATTGCGGCGGATCATTGATTGCGGCAACACTCACGTTGGCTGCAATAGAACTTCCGGCTGTATACCCACCATCAGCATCAAGAACACGGAACGAGAAGGCTTTTTGTGGTCCGTTCGCAGTATAGTTTACATTCAGTGGCGGCGTGAAGGTTAAGCTTTCGCCAGGATTCAATTTTACAGGAAGGTCGTTGGGCTGAAGCGTTTGCGTTCCGCGCTTCAACACACTTCCTGTTTCACCCAGCGCCGTCACTTCATAAGTCAGCACAGGTGTTTCTTTATCAGATGCAGGATAAGTATCTTGCAGCATCTTATGAGTAATAACAAAAGGCGTATCTTCCACCGCTCCCGTGAGCAGGCCGGCATTCGCT
>RGDM01000007.1 GCA_009918675.1 bacterium | reverse complement strand
AAATCTCTCGGGGATTTTTTTTTCATGATCTTCTGGTCACTAGTTGAGCATCTTTCCAGTTTACTGGAACTAATAAATCAAACTGAAAAAAGGCTAATCAGCGGAATTTAGAATTTACCAAAGCCGAGATGGCTGATTTATGGTGGAATAAAAAATCGATTAGTCATTCAGAAATGCAATAATGGTCTTGCACAAATCCAAAACTCCAGCTTCTCGAAGCTTTTAGCTTTAAATTAATATCGCTTGATAAACGGCCAAAGAGGGGAATTCCTTCTCCGAGTATAATTGGAATTCTGGTGATCGTGAGGTCTGCAATTAAGTTTGATTCCAGAAATGACTGGATTGTTTGTCCGCCGTCAACATAGGCTTTCTTAATTCCACTTGATTGGAGTCTGTCTATCAACTGCTCAGGCGATTCTTTTGTTAACGTTACGGAAGTGGGGGTTGAGTGCGGCAAAATGAATTTTTGTCGACTCATTACGAAGACCTTTTTATCGCCATACGGCCAATTTACAAAAGAGAGGACCTTTTCAAAAGTTTTCCGTCCCATAATAATGCAGTCCATTTGCGAGAAAAAATTGGAGTAACCACAATCCTGGCCATCGGGGATATGCGAGTTTGCTTCCTCTAGCCAGTCGATGGAACCATCGTTTCTCGCGATGAATCCATCGATGCTTGTTGCGATGAAAACATGGCAGCTCGTCGCCATTCTGTCGCTCTCCACACTTTCTCTAACAGCAGGATTGTTCCAGAAAAGAACAATCTCTAATTTGGAAGTGTTAGTTTAGACCCAATTCGTGAGACTCTGTTTGCGCAACGCTTCATAGAGCAAACTTCTTTCGGTCACGACCATTTCTCGCTCACACATTTTGCTTCCCAAGTGCCCCCGATGGTCATCGTAAGGATTACAAACAGCTAATTTATTATTCTCAAGAGGTGCTGCACCCACGTTGAGAAGGTCGCTGAAGAGCTCGGTGTCCACATCTGAAAAGTCGCAGGTCAGTGATTGTCCGGATAAATATTGAAGTCCATGAGCCCGTGCGAGTGCACGGGCTAAGGTTGACTCATTGACAGCATGAAGTTCTAGGAGAACATCTGCAATAGACATCTTCCAATGCTCTGCCAGGCGTGACGCAAGAGTCCAATCGACTTCATCTATTTCTGAAACCGCTCGAAGTGCCTGGAAAAATTCAGGCAACAAGATTGTGTGATGGTGCGCCATTGAATTAGGAAGCTCCCATTGGAAGTGCCCTTTTACGCAGTTCTTGGATTCTCTTTTCTATCCGTTTTTTGGCTTGAGACCACTCCACGTCGGCATCTATTCGCCAAGCAGGTAATTTTTCGAATAATGCCGCTGCCGACTCAAAATATTTTAAAGCACCTGGAATATCTCCCTGCGCTAATCTCAATTCCGCAAGGTGCTCGTGAATGACAGGTTCATTGGGTTCGAGTTGCATCGCAGATAACAAAGACTTTTCTGCCTCTGAGAGTCGTTTAAGCTTGAAATAAAGCCAGCCAAGTGAGTCGATGTAGAAACCATTTTTTGGATCTTTTTGCGCTGCTCGTTGCACAAGAGATAAAGCAAATTCAAGATTTTGATTTGCTTCACCCAACGTATATCCGAGGTGGTTGAGTGATTGAACGTGATCTGGAAACCTTGCGACCATTTTCTCGAGGGCTGCAATTGAAGCAACGCGTGAAACAGTGTGTTCAAGATAGGCTGCTTTTAAATATTGAAGATCAACAGAGCGAGGGAATTTCTGTAAGCCTGAATCCGCATAAGATTGGGCTTTTATAAATTGACCCATTTTTGCAAACGAGCCTGCAAGGAACTTAAAATCATCTTCGGTTGGTTTTTGAAGCTGAGAATTCGCATATTCCTGTAAAAGTGACTCGACCTCTTGAAAGTTTCCATCTTCAATCTTTAGCTGAATGATGCGCTGATTTGACGCCTTTGCGATTTCAGAGTGTCCTTTGACAAGCGAGTACAAACGAAGTGCCTCTTGACGATTCTTGGATCTTTCTTCGCATTGCGCAGCATAAAAATACATTCTCTCTTTGTCTGTTGCTTTGTCGACAAGCTGCAAGAATCTCTTTTTGGCCTCTTCGAATTCATCAAGCTGAAATAGGACATATCCTAACTGGAAAATAAGATCAGGATCGAGTGCTCCATCGCTGTCGCTTGTTGATTCTAATCGAAGCAGGAGTCGACGTGCTTCTTGAAATTTATTTTGTTTTAGGAGTTGAGTTACATAGTAGCGCGCAAGTGTATCGTTTTCAGGCTGCTTTTCGTAGGCCTCGCGAAAGTATCTCTCTGCAGCTAACTCGTTCTTTTCCTCAGATGCTATGAAGCCTGCGAGAGTCCAGCCTTCAATGTTTTCTGGATTAATTTTAAGCAGTCGATCGAGCAGATTTTTCGCTTCCTTATAATTTTTTTCTTCGGCTTTAAGTCTTGCCAGACGCAAGATGAAATAAGGAGACTGAGGCATCCCACTGATTGCATTCATCAACACTTCTTTGGCCTTATTTTTCAGACCGGCCTCCAAAAGCATCGAGATGTATCGAGAAGCGACTTCTTCGTTTTTGGGATGTCGTCGATATGCGCTTCCAAGGATATCGATTGCTTCATCTCGTGAGCCTTTTAGCTGAGCAATATAGGATCTCGCCAGAGCAGGTTCTGGGCTTTTACCATAGAAAAGCTGAAGCTTTCGTGCGATTTGCTCGCCTTCAACAAGGTCTCCGTTGAGTGTTACGAGTCTGACCAATTCGATTCCTGAGACTAAGCTAGGATGAGAATTGAAAACTGAGCGCATAAGTCGAGTGGCTGGTTCAATCTGTTTTTGGTTGATGAATTGCTCAGCCAACAAGAAAGCAAGGTCTGCCTCGGCATCTGATAGCGGACCTTTCGCAAGCTGCTCAACAATTTTATCCCAATCACCCCCGGACCTTTGAACCGTTAATTCCTTTCCTGAAGCTTCATAACCGGAGGCATCAGAGTCCTGGTTTGACTTGGAATGCTTTAGTGATTGACATCCTACATTTGAAAACATGGAGCTAGCGAACACTAGCAGCACGAGGCGTGAGCGATAAAAGCGCCAAAATTGCATAGTGTAGAATTCCTATTATTTGAGTTCGAGTGCTGCGCAAAGCTTGCGCGGCAAACCATCAAACGCTCCACTTGACATGAAAACAATGGTATCGCCAGGTTTCGCGAGTGCAACAAGTGTACTAAGCAAGACTTCGTTGTCATTGTAATATGTCGCTTTGGTTCCAATTAAGCTGGCGACTTTGGGACCATTTAACGATTCATCTTCTTTGAGTCGCAAATCTACGGGTACTTTTCCGAGCAAAACTAAGTCTGCAGCCGCAAAGCTGCCAGCCAATTGTTCCTGGAGAACACTCCGTCTCATAGTTGCGTTGCGAGGGTCAAAGCAGGCAATCAGTCTTCCACCTCGTCTTGCGGATTTTACATAGGATTGAAATGCATCGAGTGTTGTTGAAATTGCGGTTGGGTGGTGAGCGAAATCATCAAATATTGCTATATCTTTCGACTGGCCGACGAGTTCAAATCGTCGTCTCACTCCCAAGAAGGTTCCTGCTGATTTTGCCCATTTCTCAATTTCGATTGCGGATGGTGCTAATTGGATTTGCTTTGCCTCGCTTACCACTTTTTCGTTGCTAATGAGTGAAATCGCTTGAACGACTGCGAGTGCCGCGGTTGCATTCATTGCATTATGTTCACCGAAAAGGCGTGTTTTAAATTCGATCGGGATTCCAGAGGGTGAAATGCATTTGACCAGCGTTCCATCGACGAAAGTCTCGGATTTCAGGAGATTCCAGAGCTGTGCTGAAAAATTTGGCTTTTTCTTACCAAACCAAATTGTCACAGCTTTTGATCTTCGCACCACGTTAACGACCCTTGAGTCATCCGCATTTGCGACAACAATTCCTCCCCGATCACGGGTCAAACAAGCAAGTCTATAAAACTCTTCTTCAATCGCCTCAATGTTTGGATAAATATCAGCATGATCAAATTCGATATTATTGATTAGTGCAACGCTTGGCTCGTAATGTAAGAACTTTGGTCCTTTGTCGAAAAGTGCAGAATCATATTCGTCACCTTCGAGAACAAAAAGGTTTGCGCTACCCAGTTTATAGCCATGTTGGAAATTCGCAGGCGATCCTCCTACAAATAGTGATGGATTTTTCCCGAGATCAGCGAGAATTTGAGTAATGAGACTTGTGGTTGAAGTTTTTCCGTGAGTCCCAGACACAACAATATTTTTTGATTTATGGAGGAAGAATTTTCGCAACGCCGATGGAAAACTCATTGTTATCAGATCGGACGCAAGAAGGGATTCCATTTCAAGGTTTGGCTTGAGTTCGGCATTTCGCCTTGTGATGACGTTCGCGAGAACCACCGCATCCGGTGTTGTTTTCGTGAGAGTGTCAGAATGGTAGCCAATCGTTTGCTCAAGCCCGATATGACGTATCACTTCGTCCATGGGTGGATAGATGGGGTTGTCACTTCCGGTAATTCGAAATGAATCTGATACAAATAAACCAGCAACTGCCGCCATTCCCGTGCCACCGACTCCCGTGAAGTGAAGTTTCGGCCGTGGTGATTCACCATTCGTGGATGTTGGAAGAAACAGATCCGCCGGAAAAGTAGTTGCAAGTCCTGGTCGATCGATTGCACTAAATGAAATGAGGAGATTGCTTGATGGACCGTCAACTGTGAGGACAACGTTAGAGTGAGCTACGAGCGGAAGTCTCGACTGCGCGTGACCAAAGACTTTCGCGACAACAACAGGAATTTTCACTTTACGCGCGAATAGGTCTGCAATCTCTTCCTCGCTGGCATGCGAGCCATCTGCTTTGGGGCAGTTGGTGAAATTTCCAAGTACAATGGCCGCGCAATGGTCAATCATTCCTGAATTTAAAAGAGAATCGAATTTGCGCACGATTCGAAAGAGGTCTTCATTAATGTCTTCAAGAAAAAGTATCGAGTTATTTGGGATCCCGACATAACGAATTGCGGAAAAGCTTTCTGCAAGACTCAAGTTGAATGGAATACAGGGTCCCTGAATCTGTCGTTTCAAATTCGATGAATGCTTTGAAACTTGGCAATGGACGTCTATCTCCTTTGGAGTTCTGCCGTGAATGAGGTCAAACAAGATTTCAGAGTCTCTGTTGTTGGCTTCTAGGAGAGACGAATCAAGCGCGTGATTGGCATGCACATAAGTTAAGTTGGGATGACGCGCTGCGAGATAATTTCCAAGAAAGGAGTTGTCGGAGAAGCCGATAAAAGTCTTACTGGGAAGAACGGGCGGCAGAGTTGATTCAATAAAGCGAACGAGTTCGGTTGTACCGAATCCTCCGCGAGACGCCCAAATAAAATGATATTTGCGATGAGTGAGAGCCTGAGAGAGCAGTATCGCTCTCTCAATCGGCTTTCCTGAGGTGAGCTCAAAGTCTTCCGCGACCTCTGGTGCAAGCTCGGTAAGAAGAATGCCTCGGCTTTTGAGTTCGCAGATACGCGCGACTCGCTCGCCTTCCGTCAAACGTGTTTTACCTGCCGGATGAATGAGCGCTCCATTGGGCTGAGCGATAACCATGCCTCTATTCCTCCCAGATTCATCGTGGTTTGAGTAAACGCTATGATGAACTGAAAGAAGCAATTTCGCTAGAGTCGGGGCTCAGTATCGTGGAATTGTTGGCTCTACCTCTTGTGAGTAGCGGTCGATCCCGCCGCGCATCGAGACAGCATTTGGCAATCCATTCTGGCGCATGTAGAGAGCCGCGTTGAGACTCCTCACCCCATGATGGCAATAGACAAGCACCGCGAGAGATTGGGCACCTTGTTCAAAAATGAACGGCATCGTCTTTTCCGAGAGTAGAATTGGATTTTTTCCCAGCCTACAAAGGTCGAATTCCCATTGCTCGCGAACATCGACGATCATCACTTTATCGCTTTGTATAAGTTTAGCTGCTGCCGAAGGGTCTATTTCGGCCGACTGCATGTCCATAATTCCAGAATTGAGTGATTCTAGCATCGCTGCTGCGTCTTTACCGTGTTTTTGAGCGACTTGTTCGACCGTCTCGTTTGGTTCAAAGCCACAAGATGCACAACCGCCAACATGAAATTGCGCGTGAAGCATTGCTCTTGCAAACGGATAACGTGATTCGACTTCTTTCATCGTAGATTCAAGGCTGAATTCTATCATCGTGAGCAGCTCCCCCCCAGAAAATGACATCACCTTCGGTCATATCCTTGTTCAATACTTTCGGCACGCTATAATCAGCTGACTCAGATCTCAAATCTTTTCTGCTGAGGAATTGTCAATATGCAGGATGTGTCCCGTTGGCTTGCAGAGCGACTGATGAGCATGCCAGAGGTCGATTTTGCCAAGACCTCGCATCGAAAGGTCCCGGATATTTGTCGTAAGATTGCGGAATTCAATTATTATTCCGTCCCGCTTGCGAACGGCGTTGGTTCAGCTGTCTTGGCATCGCCACGCGAGCCTCGCTCGGGAACACCTGTGCTTGTGGTGTTGAGTCATGCATTGGGCTTCGATGCGACTTACCCCTACTGGCATTGGATTGAGGCATTGAACAGCAAAGGGCTGCACGTTCTTTCGGTTGACTGGGACGGTCATGGAGTGGGGGGTGGTTCGTCACTGGACATGCAATCCGCTTCAAGATCAATACCCATACTCCTTCAGAAATTATACAGCTCACCTGGGGCTGCACAATTGAATGCGGAAAGACCTGGCCCCATGTGTTTTTTGATGGGTCATGCGGCCGGGGCTGCCTATGGATTGCTCGCGGCTTCTAGGTCAGACTGTGCAAAGCTAGTGTCTGGCGTGATTGCTGTAAGTCCGACAGTGAACACCTACAATGACGGTGCGTTTAGAAGAGAGCGCTGGACAGTGTTGAATCCCATGGCGTGGATCAGAGACTTTTTAAGTTTAATTCCGTTTTATGGTGTTTCTGGAGTCATCCCTCCTTCGCAAAAACGGCAGATGAAAACTTTCCCGTTGCGCATGAGAATTGGTGTCGACCGGGAAACTCAGCTAGCAAATTTCGTAAGCGAGACTTTTGCAGCAAGAAAAGTTCTAAGAAATATTAAGACACCAGTTTTATGGTTTCATGGAGCCAGAGATAAACGAGTTCCATTCGAGCGGGCGTTATCTTTGATGACTGAAATTCCCTCCGCTCTTTTCACTCATGTAGATGAGCAGCGAGGACATACACGGTTGATGTATTCGTCAGAAGTACCTCATTATGCAGCGAAGTTCATTGATACCTGTGCATCACTAAAACAAAGTTAAAACGGTGAAGAAATGGAGGTCCTAATGATCAGAGGGAGTCTGGTTAAGTCTTCGATGAGCGTAGCGGTCACCTTGCTCGGTGGGGGAGTCGTTTCCTCTGCACTTGCGCAAGAAGGAAGTGGTGGAGAGTATAAGCAGCCGCTGGGCGAGCAGCCAGTCTATGGCAAACGTTACACTCCCGGAATTTCTGATACACGCTACGTCATTGAAATCAATGCAGCGCAACTCGCTAACAAAGGCTTTGAATTAGAATTAGAGTCGCGTGGAAGCGATTCAATGAATTTCGGTGCCGATTTTTTGTTCACTGATAAATCTGTTTCGGGAGATTCTTCTTCGTCAGCTTCTACACAAAGTTTGATGATTGCGCCTAAGCTACGCTTGTATCCGATGCAAGCATTAAATGGCGTTTTTCTGGGCGGTAAAATCTATCTTGGACAAGTGAAAACGACTGTTACTGTAAATGGGAAAGAATCTGAAAAGTCGTTCAGTCTTTTTGCACCCACCGTCCACGTTGGATATCGCTTTTTGAGTACATTCGGATTTACTTGGTCGCTTTATGGCGGAGCTGGAGTTAATTTTCCTCGACCAAAGTTTGAGTCGAAGTATCTCGCTACCGGAGTTGATCAAAATGCAGCTTCAGACATCATCACTAAGGTCAACGACGCCAACACAGATGTGCGTTTTGACATCGGCCTGACCCTTGGTGTTGCCCTCTAATTAGCAAGCTTTGGGTCTAGATAAAAAAACCGGCAAAGCCAGTTTTTTTTATTGAATGAAGATGTTTTTTCAAGATCTGAATAGAACTAAGAGAATCTCAATCTATTTTATATCGAGCATACTCTTCAGAGACGGTCTTTTTGATAAAAGAAATGATGTCACTGGTGGCGACCATTTGAGCAGGGCTGCGGTTGTCACGATATTTGAATTCAACTTTGTTCTCAGAAAGATTACGCGGTGAGAAGATGACTCTCAATGGGATGCCGATCAGATCTGCGTCGGCAAATTGTGAGCCTGGTTTTTCATCTCGATCGTCGAGTAAGACTTCAACGCCTGCATTTCGAAGAGCTTCATAAGTTTCGAGAGCCTTTTGTTCAGTGTGTCCTTCTTTTTTATTTAGCACGCAAATGTGAACGTCGAACGGAGAAACAGTGATGGGCAAGACCGGGCCCCGTTCATCATGACTTTCTTCAATAATTGCTGGCAGCAGGCGAGTGATACCAATTCCATAGCAGCCCATGACGTGGTTTTGCGCGAGTCCAGACTGGTCAAGGAATGTGCAATTCATAGACTGAGAATAACGTGTTCCAAGGTGGAAAATATTCCCAATTTCAATTCCGCGCGTTTCTTGCAGGGCCTCACCACACTCTGGGCATGGATCACCGGCTCGAGCAGCAGCAAGGTCACCCGTTTTTACACGTTGCTTTTGCCAATCATTTAACGTTGAGAGGAAATCTCGTTCTGCATTAAAATTCATGAGGTGAACGCCGTCTTTGTTGGCACCAACTGCGAGGTTGCTCGACGCGAGGACTGAGCTGTCGAGAACAACCCAGCATTTTGAAAGATTCAAACCAATAGGGCCAGTTGAACCAGAAACGGCACCAGCTGCTTCGATCACTGAATCTTTGGCAGGAATCAATTCTTTTTGCAGAATTCCTTTGAGCTTTTGTTCAACGACATCAAGATCGCCTCTGACGAAAGCGATGACGAGTTCTTGTTCCTTGGTCTGAAACATGACGGCCTTGCATGTTTGCGAGGGGTCGATCTTTAAGGAATTCGCAAGGTCAGCAATTGTCTTGATATTTGGCGTATCAACACTCTGAAGTTTCAGCTCTGCTGATTTTGTATTTTTAAAAGGGCTGGTAGCGACTTCTTGGTTCGCTTTGTAACTGCATTTTGAGCATGTAATAAGAGTGTCTTCGCCAGAGGGAACGAGCATCATGAATTCGTGCGAGAACTTCCCGCCAAACATTCCATTGTCGGACATGACGCTGACGAAGTTTCGGCATCCAGTTCTTTTAAAAAAGCGCAAATAGGCTTCATGCGCTCTCCAATAATATTTCTGAAGATCTTCTTCTGAAGAGTGGAAACTATAAGCGTCTTTCATTGTGAATTCGCGCAACCGAACCAGCCCTCCACGCGGTCGAGGCTCGTCACGGAATTTAGTTTGAATCTGGTACATCATCGCCGGGAGTTGGCGATAGCTTGTTAATTCAGTCCGAGCGAAAAACACCACTGGTTCCTCGTGAGTCATGCACAAAACCATTGGTTTTTCGTTTCGGTCAACCAGTCTGAACATATCTTTGCCAATTGCGCTGTATCTTCCACTTTCATCCCAAAGTTCTTTAGTGCCCAGGCAAGGCATCTTAACTTCTTGGCCTTCAACACGATTCATTTCATCACGGCAAATGGATTCAATTTTTGCGATCGAGCGTTGCGCAAGCGGAAGGAGTCCATAAACGCCGGCTGAGTATTGACGAATGAAGCCACCGCGAAGCAAAAACTTGTGGCTGACCAGCTCCGCATCACGAGGGGTTTCTTTTACTGTGCGTCCAACAAGTTTAGACAAAAGCATGAGTCAATACTCCAGGCGGTTTGGTAGAATTTTGTTAGCTTTTTAAATTACTGGTAGGGTTCAGTTAATTCGCCAACGATTTCAAACGACGATTTCCCATATGGGCCTGAAACATCGGAAATCCGGAGGCGACCCTGAATCCAGATTGGTCCAAAAGACATCGCGGCTTTTCTGCCGCCGGTCATTTTTACATGCACCATTTGATTGGCTGGGGGCGGTGGAACGTGAATGCAGGCCATTGGGCTAGGGACGAGTAAGAACTCAGTAACCGCATTTTGATTGTCTTCGAGTGGAATCATAAAACCTGGTATTTTTACTCTCTGACCATCGACCTTTTTCAGCTGCTCGCTGGCTTTTCCAGTAGAAAGATCTAGTTCTCGCAATGTTGCCCAATCGATGGATGCTGGTTTTGCATCAGGACTTGCAGATGCTGCAAGGTCAGTCGCACCTCTGTTGATGTAAGCATAAATTCCTGCAAATCCCAGCGCGAAGCCAATAGTACTTAACATCGTGATTCTAAGCCAAAGTGGCATGAGAAACCCCCAAAACTGCGATTCTGTAATATACATATGAAAAAAAAAAGGGCCAATGAATGCGAGCGAGTTGCGCTTGTGAAGCGTCCTGTTAAGGTTGTACGTGAAAATATATTGTGCGCAATAAAGAGGCAAATGTGAGTCACACTGAGGCACTCCTGGACCACCTGGAAAGCCTTGCGCAAAAACACTTCGGGCTTTCTACCTTGCGGCAACAGCAGCGAGAGGTGTTCAATGCTCTGTGCTCGCACAAGCAGGTTTTAGCAATGCTCCCAACAGGAGCAGGAAAAACTCTCATTTATGCTCTTGCAAGCTTGCTGTATCATGAGGCCCTGACAATCGTTATTTGTCCATTGATTGCGCTTATGCGCGACCAGCAGCAGCGGATGGCAAAGGCTGGAATTCAGTCGGTGAGTATTTACTCCGAGCAATCCGAAGACGAGCGAAAAGGGGCATATAAACTATTAAACTCGGGTAGTGTGAAGATTCTTTTTGTGAGCCCTGAGCGTTTTGCGTTGGCAGGTTTTCAGAAGTTTTTAAAGCGTTTTAAAATTGGAATGTTTGTAGTCGATGAAGCTCACTGTGTGGTGACTTGGGGGCATTCTTTTCGCCCAGAATACGGCCAACTGAGTGCTTTATTGAAAAGCTTTGACAAATCAAAAATTCTCGCTTTAACAGCCACTGCGTCTCGCTCAAGCCGGGCTCTCATTCGTGACATGGTTTTTCCAAATGCAGATTCTGTCTTTGAGGTCGTTGATCAACCGCTGAGAGACAATATTTTCGTGGAGTCGATTCGAGTTTACTCGGAAGATGAGAGATGGACAGTCGTAAGAGCAGTTTTATCTGAGACGAAATCGAGTAAGTCGATATTATATTTTCCTCGGCGCGAGCAGTGCCAAAGGGCTGCGCAGGAGCTTAGGAAGCTCGGCTATCATGCGATTGTCTATCATGCGGGGCTTGAGCGAGATTTGAGGAGGTCAGCAGAGGATTATCTGCGACAATCAACTCGGCCCGTTGTTATTTGTGCAACTTTGGCTTTTGGCATGGGGATAGATTTGCCTGATGTGCAGTTGATCATCGTTGTTGGGTTTCCCGGTAACATTGAAGAAATGTTTCAGATGATGGGTCGGGCGGGCCGGCAAGGAGAAAAAGCGCGAGCGGCGATCGTCTGGTCTGGATCGGATCCCAAAAAACGCATGTTTCAGTTTGAAAAAATGCTTCCCGAGCAATCTCTTCTCGTCGAACGAATGCGCACGCTTGCTGCCTTTTTTCCCGGAGATCAGCAATCAAAATTGATTTCTAAGGCAAAAGTCTCAGAGTTGATGCGTCCCTTTGCGAAGGATGAACGGGAGCTTTCGCAATGCGTTGATACTTTGGCAGGGGTTTTGTCGATGCTCGGGCGAGGCGGAAGCCTCGATTCGTCGCGGTCCCCTTGGGTGACTATCGAAACAGGTCAAAATAAAGCGATTTCTGATCTGCTCTGCGATCTTCCGGTTGGATTATCGCGCAGACGCATTGTTCTTGAATGGCTCTTGGCTAGGCGAAAAAAGGAATCGCTTTTGGGCAATTCTGCTTATCTTTCCTTTCCACTGAACGAGATCGAAGAAGATACTCAAATGCTTTCGGAGCGGCTGATAGAGGTCCTGAGATTCTACTCAGATCAGGGCGCTCTGCGCTGGAAGATTGTTCCGACTGATGAGGCGCGAAACAGTATTTTGCTCATGGGAAGCCTACCTGACCTTTTGCAGCAATTGCCGCGATATCTGCGCTGGCGGACAACACTTTTACAGAGTTTGCAGGCTTTATCGACATTTGTCACCGCGGAACAATGTAGAATGCGAACGGCAGATGCATTCTTTATTCAAAGGCGCCAAGGTGCACTGATGAGTGGTCAGGGGGGATGTGGCAGATGTGACCTATGCAGGAGGCGCTCTGTTTCGTTGCCAAGGCCAATCATTGATCCCAACGCTGGCGCTCTGACGCTAAATCAGCCTGACCACTTGATATAAAAACAAAATTTTGATGCAATCAAAGAAAATTAAAAACAATTGTAGGTGTGGGAACAGGCGTGAAGAAAAATCAGATTGAAAAGCAAAAGTCGGGTCTGAAGCAAACTAAGAGAAGTGTTCGTGCTTCCGCCCAGAATGGCGGATCTGTTACGCTCCAGCTGCTGTCTCAGCGAGATAAAGATTTTCCAGTTGAAGTGAAGCTCAACAAAACTAAGCGCAGCTTTCGGCATCTGAATTCGAACGAGGTGTATCGGCACTGCGAAATTGATAACCAAACCGTTTCTAAAAATTCAAGCAAAGTTCCTAATTATGAAATCATATCTCAGTCAAGAGCGGTGCGCGCGATTACCGTTGGATTAGGTGTGCAAAAACCTGGCTACAATATCTATGTTGCTGGAGTACAAGGCACTGGTAAAACAAGCGTTATTCGAGGCTTTCTAAAAAAGACGGCTGAAATCCAAAAAACGCCCTCGGATTGGATCTACGTCTATAATTTTAAGAATACAGAGTCCCCGCGAGCAATTGAGCTAGCAACGGGTTTAGCGAAGAAATTCAAAAAAGATATGGATGAGTTGATTGAGCAACTCACGACCGAAATTCCAGATGCATTGCAGTCTGAAGAATATGAAAATAACGTAAATCAGACGGTAAATTCGAGCAATGAAAAGAAAGCGAAGCTTTTTAGCGAGCTCGAAAGAACCTCAAAGGCGATGAATTTTGGTGTCAAGTCGACCCGAATGGGTATCGTGACTGTTCCAATCGTGGAAGGTAAGCCGCTCTCTGAGAAAGATTACGCTGACCTGAGCGACGAACAAAAAGAGAAAATCGAACTGGAACGAAATCAACTTGAGCCTGAGGTATTAGATTTTGCGCGCAAAGTTCGTGCGATTGAAAATGAAACAAAGCAGAAGCTTGAGTCGTTGCGATCGGAGATTGGTGACTATGTTGTTAGCGCTGCGATGCAGCCGTTGATGAAGGAATATGCGAATAATTCAGCTGTCGTTTCATACCTAAATGAAGCCAAGGAGCATCTCCTCGAAAATATCGAAGATTTTGCAAAAGATGATGACGATGAAGATGGTGATGAAGACGAAAGCCCTATTCCACAACATCTTCGCAAGGGTGATTCTTATTTGCCTTATCGAGTCAATGTCTTTGTTGACAATACCGAGACTAAGGGCGCTCCGATTGTTATTGAGTCCAACCCAACTTTCTACAACTTGTTTGGAAAGATCGAAAAAAACATTGAGTATGGTATCTACACAACGGACTTTAAGATGATTAAGGCTGGAGCCTTAGCGAGAGCTAACGGTGGATATCTAGTCCTCAACGCAATTGACGTGCTCAGAAATCCGCAGGTTTGGGACACACTCAAGCGCGTCCTTAAAAATCAGAAGCTTTTTATCGAAGATCTCGGAGAGCAATACAGCATTCTGCCGACGAGCGGATTGCGGCCTGAACCTATCGCCCTCAATGTAAAAATTGTTTTGATAGGCTCAGACTGGATTTATCGCATGCTTTATCAATTTGATGAAGATTTTAACAAGATTTTCAAGATTAAAGCTGACTTCGATCTGCAGATGCCAAGAAATGAAGATACAATTAAAGATTATATCAACTTTGTATCTACGAGAACGCAAGTTGAAAATCTGCTTCCATTTGATGCCTCAGCAATCGCAAGTATCGTTGAGCACAGCAGTCGCATTGTAGATGATCAGGACAAACTGACGACACGATTCAGTATGATAAAAGACCTGACTATCGAAGCTGACTTCATGGCTAAGGAACGCAAGGCTAAGCGCATTACTCGTGATGATGTCGAAAAGGCAGTCGATGAGCGTTATTTCCGTTCCGCCCTCGTTCAAGACCACCTCAATGAAATGGTGACTCGCGGCGATATTTTAATCTCTGCAAACTCGAGACGTGTTGGGGAAATCAATGGACTGGCCGTTTATAATTTGGGAGATGTGTCGTTCGGAATGCCAACTCGAATTACCTGCCGCACCTATAAAGGTAAGCCAGGAATCGTCAACATCGAGCGTGATGCCGCGTTGTCGGGAAAAATTCACAACAAGGGAATTTCAATTCTGACGAGTTGGATTAATGCTGTTTTTGGCAAAAAAGATCCTGTAGTCTTGGCCGCGACAATCTGTTTTGAGCAGAACTATAGTGGAGTTGATGGTGACTCTGCGACGTTGGCGGAAATGGTTCTCATTCTTAGCACTCTCGCAAATATTCCGATCGATCAGAGCATTGCTGTCACTGGTTCTGTCAATCAATTTGGAGAAGTTCAACCTGTTGGCGGAATCAACGAAAAGGTCGAAGGCTTTTTCAGAGTTTGCAAAATAAAGGGCTTCAACAAGCGACAAGGGGTTATCATCCCTGTGCAAAACATGAAGCATTTGATGCTCCAACGTGAGGTTCGTGAAGCAGTCGAGCGAGGCGAATTTCACATATGGTCAGTCACCAGGGTTGAGGAAGCACTTGAGTTGCTGACCGGTTATGTGGCTGGTGAGTGGGACGAAAAGAAACAGCGATTCTCGCAAGGAAGTGCGTTTGCAGAAGTCGCCAAAGCGCTGCATCCAAAATCTTCGCAAGGTGGCTCGAAGGGCGAACAAAAAAAGAGCTCTAGACCAAAGAAAACTGCCGCTCGGGCGGTTAAGAAGAAACCGACGAGAAGAAAATAAAGATGAGATTTTATTCGCTCAAAGAACTCTTTGAGTTGCGAAAGAGCGTGAGTTTAAGGCCCCGACACGGCTTTGTTCGTTTGTTTTTGTTTAAAGAGAAATTGGGCGCGATGGATTCAACGGGTGCCGTTTGGCCTATTGAATTGTCGCCAGACTCATCATTCGACTCCCTTAAAATGGGAGTCGTTTATCGGGTTGCTTTGATAGCAATGCCATTTCGCGAAGCTGGAAGCAACATGAGCCCTCGGCTGCAGTTTTCGGAGCTTTCCCAGGTTTCTGGTAGTCAAGATGCGCCGTGGTCTGTCCCTCGTGTTGCCAACCCACAGGTATTTCTGCCGACTCATGAGCCAGCTTTGAGTACTGAAGAGAGCCATTTTTTTTCGACTCTAACTTCAGAAAGAAGCAAGCAGATCTCGCAGCGCAGTTTGGCTATCAGCTGTGCTCGCCAATTCCTAAATCGGCGAGGATATATTGAGCTTGATCCCCCTCAGCTCGTGATTTCTGGCGGCGTCGAGCGATACTTAAAGGTTTTCAAAACCTCATATCAAGATCACCGAGGGCAGGTCTGGGATATGGAGCTACCAACCAGTCCTGAATTTTCATTGAAGAAAATTGCAACAGAAGGGGTTGGTAAGATTTTTGCGCTGACTCACGCATTTCGCAATGAAGGTGAACTTTCCAAACAACATGATCCAGAATTTCTGATGCTTGAGTGGTACCGATTGAGTCAAGACTTTCAAAGCCTGATTAATGAGACTCAAGAATTGGTCAATGCAATAGCTGCTTCGATTGATGGTGCGCCAGGTTTACCCAAGGGTTCCTGGCCACAATTCACTGTAGACGAGCTTTTTTTAAAGTTTTTAAACATAGATTTGAGAACATTTGATGACGTAGAAAAATTTCGTGACGCTGCAGCGAAAGTTTGTTTATCAATAGTTCAAAGCGATTCATGGGATGATGTCTTCTGCAAGCTCTTTATGGAATTTATTGAGCCGGAATTAGCTAAATACCCAGCCGCAATTGTGAGTCATTATCCTTCGCAAATGGGAGCACTTGCTCAACTCACTGAGGGTTCTCGACACACGGTTGATCGTTTTGAGGCCTACTTGTTTGGCGTAGAGATCTGCAATGGCTATCGTGAGCTCACTGATTTCCACGAATATCGAAATAGAGTCGCATTCGTTCAGCAAGAGCGCTCGGATGTTCGGCGAGATCCTCAATTTGAGTCTTGTTTGGAAGTGGGTCTTTATCCATGCGTTGGAAATGCACTTGGACTTGACCGTGTCATTGCGTTATTGATGCGGCAAAATCATTTGCAAGATATTTTGCCATGGCCTTTTGAATCACGCTTTCCCGAGGCAACAATTGCGCTTGAATAAAAAGGAACGTGCGTGCGATTTGCAAGAGTCCGCTTCCCATTCGAAAAAATAGACGGATACACGTTTTTATTTCAGCGCCTTGAGAGTTTCTCAGGCAATTCTTTGAATGAATCTTTGAACGACTTCTCATCCGTAGCTTCGAGGGTTGCCTCATAGCCAGTGGTGATCTTGCTCCCAATCCATTGGACGGGAGTTGTTTGGATGATAAAGTGTTGCCCAAGTTTGTACAGAGTTTTTCCATGTCCAATTGGAAGTGAAAAGAGGAAAAGCCAAGCTAATCCTGTTCCCAAAAACCAACCTAAAGTTCTCAGCATGGTTTGCTCCTTCTTGTTGAGACACTGTGACTCCTTTTTGAGTTTGCATAACTTCCATATTCAATTGAAGCTGGCCGTGGGAAAATATAACCTGGAAGGAGATACACATGACAGATGGGCAAAAACAGCCACTTATCGGGAAACTTCAGGACAATGTGACACGTTTTTTTGAGGATTTTCATAACCGGCATCAGAAGAATATGATGTGTGGCAAGGGTTGTTCGAAATGTTGCGTTGCTGATTTGAGTGTTTTCAGTATTGAGGCGCAGCATATATACGCCTGGTTTTTGCAGTTGACGCCTGAAGAAAAGCTGAGGATTAAAGGCTCTTGGGTTAAGCAGAGCACTGATTCTGCAGCCGCAGCAATGAGCTCTGAAAGTCAAAAATGCTCATTTTTGATTGATGATCAGTGTTCAATTTATCCGGCAAGGCCTGTCCTATGCAGAAGTCAGGGGCTTCCTTTAAAAGTGAGTCAAAGTTCCTTTGATGATGAGGAGTCATCTGAAGAATTTGAATTAAGTCTATGTGATTTGAATTTCACTGATCAACGATCATTACCTAATTCAAGCGAATGGCTCGATCTTAACCGTTTAAATACCTTGCTAGCTATCGCTCAACAACACACTGATCAGGCTGACATTGATTGGGGAGTTGTTCGTTTATCTCAGTCAGACAGTGGCCGCATTTCACTTGCTGAGCTTCGAGAGCTGCTCTTGAAGATTTAAAGATATCGCTGTAAAAGCCAGTTGAATTTCGAATGGAGTCGAAAATGTTCAATTCTGAGGCTGGCAACCCAACTCTATTGCATCGAGCTGTTGTTGTATCTGCGCTTGGATACTTTGTTGATATCTATGATCTCATTCTATTCAGCATTGTGCGAAAGAAGAGCCTGCTTGAGATAGGAGTCTCTGAAGAGAATGTTCTTCAGTCAGGAATCCGCCTAATTAATTTGCAGATGCTCGGCATGCTCTTAGGTGGAGTCATTTGGGGAGTGCTCGGTGATAAACGAGGCCGAATCTCAGTTCTCTATGGTTCAATTTTGCTTTACTCAGCGGCGAACCTTGCGAATGCGTTCATACATGATGAGCAGACGTATGGCGTTTTGCGCTTTATTGCCGGAGTTGGACTCGCCGGTGAACTCGGTGCTGCGATTACTCTCGTAAGTGAGGTTCTTGCTAAAGAGTTGAGAAGTGCGGCTGCTGGAATTGTCGCAGGATTTGGATTGTTGGGTTCAGTTGCCGCCGCTCTCATCGGCGAAGCTCTCAGTTGGCGAGTTGCCTATGGTGTAGGCGGAGTCTTGGGTCTGCTGCTTCTGTTTCTTCGAATGCAAACAGGAGAGTCTGAGATATTTGCGAAAGTTGCAGCTACAGATTCAACTGCTCGGGGATCATTTTTCACCTTCTTCGCACGCCGTGAGAGGTTTAAGCGATATATTTCGTGTATTGGATTGGGAGTTCCAGTTTGGCTCGTTGTCGGTATTTTTGCGACGCTTGCACCCGATTTAGCAAAGGCGCGTGGCATAGAATTCCCAGTGAAGTCTTCTCTTGCAGTGATGCTAGTTTATATTGGACTCGCAATAGGTGATTTGGCATCTGGCTGGTTGACGCATGTGGCAGGAAGTCGACGCAAGATTATTCAGGCTTTTATGCTTTCTGCGTTGCTGCTCTCTATCGTTCACCTCACGTTTGGGGGACGTTCGCCGACTTTATTCTATGGAAGTTTAACGCTTCTTGGTGTCGCAATTGGTTATTGGGCATTGTTTGTTCTTACAACTGCAGAAACCTTTGGTACCAATCTGAGAGCAACGGCGACGACAACAGTTCCTAATTTCGTGCGTGCTTCAGTGGTACCAATGAATTTTATCGTTTCCTTTTTTGCCTCTTCGGGTCAGATTGTAGTTGGTGCGTGGTGTGCTGCTGCAGCGGCATTTTCTTGTTCCTTTTTGGCGTTGTGGGCATTGCAAGAGACTCACGGTCGCGATTTGGACTTTATTGAAACAGATGGAGTCCAACTGTGACTTTATTTCTGAAAGTTGAACAGATTTTATGCGCGATTATGTGCCTGTTTATTATTTCCTGTCGGGTTCAGACGAAGGATGAAGCAGATTCTTTAAATCGAGGCATTGGTTTTGCAGGGCAAAATACTCCCGACGATATTTATTGTCCCGAAGGATATTCATATGACGCTAAGTTTCATCAATGTTTTGGTCGAGCCGGAGTTTTGGGTCCATTTACTGATTTTATGATACAAAAGTGCAAGTCGTTTGGTGGTGGTGCTCCATGTGATGGTCTTCATTGGGAGAGAGAGTTCGCTCAGGAACTGCGCGGAATAGCGACTTGTCCTATGGGTGCACAATTGGATTCGCACTCTGGCGTGTGTGCAGATTCCGTGAATGTTTTTGGCCCGTTTATGAGTTCGATGCACAAACTTTGTATTGAAGCTTCAGGTGGACCTGCATGCGAAACGATGCGCTGGTCGAGAAAGTTTTTTGAAGGGTTGCTGTTACTGAAAAAGGCGGAGCGTAGAGAGAATAATGATTTCGAAAGTTTGTTTCCTGAGCCACACGATAATGAGATCGTCGACGTCATGAGTCTTTGGGCGACCTATTATAGGATTCCGATTGTTCCTGATGCCGGCTATGATGGCATTCCCCTGCTTGATATCAGTGGGCGTGACCTTGAATATTCCCTGAGTCCTAATGATTGGTGCCACGCTGCTCTTGAGGGCTCTGTTCGAGTGATTAAAAAGGACGGCCTTGGAACTGTCTTTAACTTTTCTGGAACAAGACAAAACCGACTGCAAGTTGATTGCGTTCCGTACGTGGGACTCTCAGATTTAGGATATTCACGTTTTTATCGGGCTAAGGGCCCATTTGGCGACGGAGTGAATGGTTATCTTCTCCGTCCTTATCGCACTCTCGCAGTCGATCCGTCGGTGATACCATATGGAAGTGTTCTGTATATTCCCTCGGCACGAGGCACACAGATCACTCTTTCCGACGGTGCGAGCATTATTCATGATGGCTATTTTTTTGCTGCGGACACGGGTGGCGCAATCAATGGCAACCACATTGACGTATTTATTGGGAGTGCCGACGCGAATCCGCTGCGCTTCGTGAAATCTGCAAAAAGCGGTTCATTCAAAGCTTACCTTATTGAAAATGAAGAAATCAGAGATGCGTTGAAGAAAATGCACCTCTGATTAGATTCAAAAAGAAATCAGCTTCCTTGAGGCAGTATCACTTCTCTGTTGAGGGGGTTATCCCTCTTTTTTAATTGGTTCTGCAAGGCTTCCGCCTAAAAGGGACTTTCTTTTTTGAAGCAGCTGGATGGATTTTTCTTTAAGCTGGCTGGGTGTCTGTGACCTGAAAAAGCTAACTTCGTCAGAGTTTGGGTTCTTCTCGAGTAGTTCTGCAAGTTTCAAATAACTTTCCGAAGCTTTGCTAAGCGCTGATACCTGGATATCTTTTTGCTCTGAAAAATTTTCCATGACGTATAGGTATCTGCTCAGGGAAGCATGGTAAAGTTGCTTTTTCCAATAAAAATCGCCAACAAAAATATGGTGTTCGGCAAGTCTCCGTTTTAGAATAACCGATCTGTCGGTGGATTCCTGAATGTGCGTTGAGCGCGGAAATCGCTGTTGTAATTCGTTGTACTTTTCTAATGCTCTTTGGGTTGTCGCCTGTTCCCGCTCTGAATCATCAGGACATTGTTGATCATACGATTTTGCAATGCGAAATAGAGCAAAATCAGCTTGTGCATGACTCGGGTTCCGCTTCAAAAAATCGTCGTAATTTGCGATTGCCTCCGGGAGGCGATTCGTCCTGAAGTACGCGTCTGCTTGCAAAAGCTCCGCCTCAGAAGCGAATTGTGAATAGGGGAATCGGCTTCTATATTCGTTGACTTCTTGAACGAGTCTTTCCCAAGACTCCTCTTTGTGCAGTCCGCGCAGACGAACAATCCCATCCTCGGCGCTTAATTCGGTGATTGGTTTAATTTCGCATCCGAGCATGAAAAGCGACAAGCTCGCGCAACTCAACCCCATGATTAGAGAGCAAACTGAAACTCGAAATCGTCTATGGCCCGGTTTACGCATGTCACTTTCCTTTCATTTCTTCGACAAGTTCAATTAAGACTCCGCCGGTGGATCTCGGGTGAACAAATGCAATCCTTGTCTGATGGGCTCCAGCTCTAGGCTCCTGGTCGATGAATTGAATTCCCTTTTCCTTTAGAGCATTCAACCACGCATCTAAATCGTCGACCTCAAGAGCAACGTGTTGAATACCTCCACCGCGTTCCTCGATAAATTTTCCCACAGGACTGCCACTTTCAGTTGCTTCAAGGATTTCAATTCGGCTCTTTTCTGCTTCAAAAAATGTGACGTGAACTTTTTGGTCTGCAACCGTCTCTTCACCCGAGTTTTGAAGTCCCAGAAGTGTACCCAAGAATAATTTCGTCTGTCCTGGATTTTTTGGTGCAATGCCAAGGTGATTGATTCGCAGAATTTTCATCAGTGGCTCCTCTTAAAAGTCTTGGCTAACTCGTGTGCAACCGAGAGGGCAGGCCGTTTTCCTTCAATAACGTCTTCGAGTTCCTTTTTTTTCAGCGTGTTAATTGCAGAAATGAAATCAGGTTCAATGACGTTATGCAAGGCTCTGAGGATTTCTCTCGTAGCGCGCTCTCTTCGGACTTCATGTCCCTTCGGATGCGTTGTTTCATAAATTCGATGATCTTCTAGCGCTTGCACCAAGTCTTCAATGCCCTGTTCGTTTGTTGCGCTTGTGGCCAGGACTCGAGGGCACCAATGCGAAATGTCGCTCGGCGCAGTGTTCTCGTGGAGCTCATTCATCATGCGCGCTGGGTTTGCAATGTCTGATTTGTTGACAACATACACGTCTGCCAACTGCAAAACGCCCGCTTTCATCAACTGCACTTCATCACCGCTATTCGGCATCAGCACAAGAACCGTGGTATCGGCCAGCTCAACGATTTCACTTTCACTCTGTCCAATCCCAACCGTTTCGACGAGAATATAATCGAATCCGAGTAGCCCCGCTAATCGAATCGCGCCGCGTGTCGAACGTGCGACTCCACCAAGCGCCCCACGGCTTCCCATGGAACGTATAAAAACGCCTGGGTCGCGGAAGTGTTCTTGCATGCGGACTCGGTCGCCAAGCACAGCGCCACCTGAGAGGGGGGAAGATGGATCAACTGCCAAGACCGCAACGGATTTTTGAGATTTGCGGATAGCTCTCACCATGAGATTTGTGAGTGATGATTTGCCTGCACCTGGTAATCCCGTAAGTCCAATGACTCGCGAATGACACGCTTGTCCGGCAAAATGCTCATTCGCAAGCACGTTCATGGCAAGTAATGGATCGTTTTCAAGAAAGGTAATAGCTCGACTCAACGCTCGAATTCTTGAGCGCCATGCATCAGACATGCCTTCAACCAGGATTTCACCTGTGAGTTGGCGAGTCAGTTGTGAGACATCAACTGTTCTTTGAATAATCATGTACCATTCTCATTAGCAACGGGCTGCAGGGAACAGAGTAAGTCACCGACCGATACGCTCACGCCAGCAGTAACTTTAACGTTGAGAATGGTCCCGCGGCATTCAGCGAGAATTCTGTTTTCCATTTTCATAGCTTCGATCGTGAATAGAACGTCGCCTTCGTTCACCGGTTGCCCTTCGCGGACAAGAACAGAAATAACTTTTCCTGTCAGAGGGCTTTTTTGCTCGCCACCACCAAGAGAAGAGGTCGATTTTTTCGCCGCGATGGGTTTGACTTGATCAATTGTAAGGCGACGAAATGTCGCTGGAGCACCCATTTTTAAACGAGCATCAGGTCCTTTTAATAGGAGTCCTGTTCCTGAAAATGGGACAATAACTTCGTTAATGCAAATCGAACGACCGTCTGGATGTAGTCTTACATCGACGTCTTCAAGATGGCTCAATTCTGCATTCAGTTTGCGGGCTTTAAAGATCTGACCAGATCTGATCCCATTTGCAAGAATGTGGTCCCCAACTTCAAAATACCAAGTTTCTTTGTCGCCTTTTTGATGAACTTTGAATCTCATTTTGGCCGGCCTTTCTTGTCAACGACGAGTTGCATCAAGCCGATGGGCTTGGGACCAAGGATTCAATTCGCCGACGTCAAATGCATTCGACTGAATCGCTTTTGCATTCAACCCTTGTGCCTCATTGAGTGAAGGTGTTCCTGTGCGGACAAAATGGATTTTCAATGCTGCAGCTAGTGCAGCTTCTGCGCTTAATTCAGGTTGATGTGTCTCGAAATCTTTCAAAAGTGCCTCATTTTCTTCAACGAATCGAGTCGTATATTCGCCCGCTCGGAATGCTTGGCTTTGAAGGAGTGCTTGGTGATAAGGAATTGTTGTTTCGACTCCGTCAATGACGGTTTCCCCGAGGGCGCGAAAAAGTTTGGCGATAGCATCTTCGCGATTCTGGCCATGGACAATTATTTTTGCGATCATTGAGTCGTAGTGCGTTGGAATGCGATAACCTTGGTAGAGATGAGTGTCGACCCTAACTCCAGGTCCTGCTGGGAGTTCGAGGCGAAGAATTTCTCCAACTGAAGGTCTAAATCCGTTGAAGGGGTCCTCAGAATTTATCCGAGCTTCAAATGCCCAGCCACGGATTTGAAGGTCTTTTTGAGCAAAGGGTAACGCCTCACCTCTCGCGATTCGCAATTGCCACTGGACCAAATCGATTCCTGTGATTGCTTCGGTGACGGGGTGTTCAACTTGAATTCGAGTGTTCATCTCCATGAAATAGAATTTATCCGGAGATTCCATGATAAATTCGCAGGTGCCCGCGTTAACATATCCAACAGCTTGTGCGGCTTTTACCGCCACTCGCCCCATCTCAGCGCGGGTTTCTTCACTGATGTAGCTGCTTGGAGCTTCCTCGATGAGTTTCTGATTGCGCCTTTGAATTGTACAATCGCGCTCAAATAAATGCAGGCAATTGCCTTTTGAGTCTGCCAGAACTTGTATTTCAACATGACGCGGTCGTTCAATGAATCGTTCACAAAAAACTTCATCGCTTCCAAAATAACTCAAAGCTTCGCGTTGGCAGTTTGAAAATGCGTCCTCAATTTCTTCGAGTTTTCGAATGACACGCATTCCTCGCCCGCCGCCCCCGGCTGCTGCCTTAAGGATCACCGGGTAGCCAATTTGTTGAATGACTTTTTTGAGGTCTGTGACATCCTTGAGTGGTTCATTCTTTCCCGGAGAGCATGGCACTCCAGCAGCAGTGACAGCTCGTTTTGCAAACGTTTTGTCACCCATCGAATGAATGGCTTCTGGCGATGGGCCAATCCAAACCAACCCGGCGGCAAGCACGGCATCTGCGAAATTTGCATTTTCAGATAAAAAACCAAAACCCGGATGAACTGCCTCTGCTCCTGACTTTTTCGCAACTTCAAGAATATGATCAATTCTAAGATAGCTTTCAGCACTCGGGCCCGGGCCAATACACCATGCTTGATCAGCCATGGATACATGTTTGCTGTCGATGTCTGCCTCTGAGTATACTGCGATGGGTGAGAGCCCCAAGTCTCTGCATGCTCGAATGACTCGAATTGCAATTTCACCGCGGTTCGCGACCAGCACCTTTTTAAAGGGTCTGAAAATCAAGTCATTATATTTTTTTGCAATGGTCATGTTTTAGAGTGTCCTTCCCGAGATATTAAAGCGGGATATTTCCATGCTTTCTGCGCGGAAGCGTTTTTCGTTTGTTCGTATTCATTCGAAGGGCATTGACCAGAACATGACGAGTTTCGCGAGGCTCGATGATGTCATCAATGAATCCCTTTGAAGCCGCAACATAAGGATTGGCGAAGGTATCTCTGTAGTTTTCAATCAGCTCTTTTCTTTTAGCGTCAGGATTTTCAGCTTGAGCAATGTCATTTTTAAAGATGATGTTGCACGCGCCTTCAGGACCCATCACCGCAATTTCAGCCGACGGCCAGGCAACATTCAAGTCTGCGCCGATATGCTTGCTGTTCATGACGTCATATGCGCCACCATAGGCCTTGCGTGTAATGACCGTGAATCGTGGGACTGACGCTTCGGAAAACGCATACAGAAGTTTGGCACCGTGTTTGATGATCCCGCCAAATTCTTGCGCCGTACCTGGTAAAAAACCTGGCACGTCGGTAAAAACCACCAAGGGGATGTTAAAGGAATCGCAAAAACGAACGAAACGTGCCCCTTTGATGCTGGCATTTATATCTAATACACCTGCGAGGGCCATCGGGTTGTTTGCGACAACTCCAACAGCGTGTCCTCCGAGACGGGCAAAACCGATGATCAGATTTTTAGCGTACATAGGCTGAATTTCGAGAAATGACCCCGTATCGAAAACCCGTCTAATTACATCATGCATGCTGTAAGGTTGATTTGGATTGTCGGGAATAAGCGAGTTTAATTCATTATCAGCGCGATCGATTGGATCCGCGGTCGCAACAACTGGTGGATTCTCCAAATTGTTTTGCGGCAAGTAACCTAAAAGATTCTTCACAAACTGGATTGTTTCGTATTCGTCGGCGCAGGCAGCATCCGCGACGCCACTTTTAACATTGTGGGTTTCGGCGCCTCCGAGAGTTTCGAAATCAATTTCCTCTCCGGTGACAGTTTTGATGACATCTGGGCCGGTAATGAACATATGCGATGTGTTTTGGGTCATAATGATGAAGTCTGTGATTGCGGGAGAATACACTGCACCGCCAGCACAGGGGCCCAAAATAGCACTTATTTGCGGAATAACACCGCTTGCTAGAGTATTTCGGTAGAAAATCTCTGCATAGCCGCCGAGACTCGCAACACCTTCTTGAATTCGAGCACCACCGCTATCGTTGAGACCTACGACAGGTGCGCCATTCTGCACCGCGAGATCCATGATTTTGCATATTTTTTTGGCGTGCATATCAGATAGACTTCCGCCGAACACAGTAAAGTCTTGTGCAAAGATATAGACAGTACGGCCATTCACGCGACCACAGCCTGTGACGACTCCATCGCCCAAGATTTTTTGTTTATCCACTCCAAAATCCGTGCAGTCGTGCACGACAAATGAATCAAATTCGACAAAACTTCCGGCATCAACGAATTCAGCAATGCGCTCGCGCGCAGTCATTTTTCCTTTTTTGTGCTGAGCTTCGATACGCTCTGACCCGCCACCTTCCAGCGCTTTGGCCCGTTCGCGATGGAGTCTCTCAATCGACTGTGCTGTTGTCAGTGTCACGCTTGCTTCTCCAAGAGTCTTTTGATTTCAATAATAACGTCCTCAATGCGGGTCCCTGGGCTGAAAATAGCTCCGACGCCAGCTTTGAGGAGTTCTGGTACGTCCTCTTCAGGGATAATTCCGCCACCAATGACTGGAATATTGCCTCCCCCTTGTTGCTTTAGGCTTGCAAGAACTCGCGGGAAAAGTTCTCCATGCGCGCCAGAAAGAAGCGATAAGCCAACAATGTCGACGTCTTCTTGCACAGCTGTGATTGCGATGTCGTCAGGTGACTGTCGGATGCCGGTATAAATAACTTCCATGCCGGCATCACGCAAAGCTTTGGCAATGTATTTCGCACCTCGGTCGTGACCATCGAGTCCAGGTTTGGCGATTAAAACTCGCGGCACCTTCGAGAATCGCACACCTGCGATTTCAACTCCTGATGGATTGCCGGCTCCCGATCCCGACGGATTTTTCGAGAGGGAGAGATTTTGGAAAACAATCATGATCTGCTCCGGTTGTCCCTGGTATGAGCTCGCTGCCCTTGGGGCTGAGCTCAGCGGGACGCTTGGTGTTTTTCCGTTCGGTCGCAGTCTAGTGCGCAATCCCTAATTTGCAACTTGCCAAATCCCAATCTGGCCGCTAGAAGCCCCGCAACCCAAAGAGGATAGAACATGACGATTGGATGGTCAGCTTTGCGGCTGCATTCTCTCTCGCGGAAGGTGCTTGAAGCGACCGGCCACCGCGAGAAGGCTTTTGTTCCACCACTGATCTTAGGCGTTTGTGGGGGGTCAGGAAGCGGTAAAACGACCTTCTGCGACAAACTTGTCGAGCTGGTTGGGGGGAATCAAGTCGCGTTGCTCAAGCAAGACGACTACTACCGCGACCAAGGTCATCTGCCTCTTGAAGAGCGTTCTGAAACTAATTTTGACCATCCAGATTCGATCGAATTTCCACTTCTTTGCACGCATATTGACCTACTCGATGCTGGTCATCAAATCGCCGTTCCGCAGTACGATTTCAAAACCCACACCCGAACCAGAATCCAACGTATTGTCTCGCCTCGTCCGATTGTTATTTTGGAAGGAATTCTGATTTTCTCGGATGTCTCACTAGAGTCTCGCATTCATCATAAAATTTTCATTGATGCCACTGAGGAAGTAAGATTCCACCGGCGGCTCCGACGAGATGTGAAGGAACGAGGGCGGAGCCCTGAGTCGGTGAGTCAACAATTTGAAGAAACAGTTCGGCCAATGCATGAGCAATTCGTGGAGCCATGCAAGGAACGCTCGGACCGAGTTATATCGGGCGAGATTCCCTTCGAGACTGTCCTCCTGGAACTCTCTGCATATTTGAGACAAACTATACGCCGTAGTTGAACCCGACATAAAGCCTGCAGATGGGGCTGAAACAGAGGGAAATTCAGGGAGGAATCGGCGTGCTCAACATGACTGTCCGCTGGCTGAAGCATGTATCACCGCATGAACTTGAATTTGAGGGGATTTCTGAGGAAGTCCTGCGCACCCATACCGGTGCCTCGTCAACAACTGGCGTGCCTAAAAGATATCACTCGCCTAAGGATCTGGTTGCCATTGGAATCGCTGGATGTACTGGTGTTGACGTTGTCTCGATACTTAAGAAAATGCGGCAACCACTTGAAGATCTTGCTATTGATATTGGGTTGACACAAACGACCGAACACCCGCGGGTTTTTAACACCTGTGCTTTGTCCTATCGTTTTATCGGGCAAGACCTTGATGCTGATAGGGTCGTCAGAGCTGCCGCTTTGTCCTTTGGTAAGTATTGTGGCGTCAGTGCGATGATAAAGCGCAGTGGTTGTCATTTTGAGCCGATGGTTTTTTTAAACGGCCAAGACCTTACTCAGTCATTTAATGTCGTTCTCGAGGAACTTGAGCGAGCAGATGCTGCAGAAGGGTCACCGCAAAGAAACTCGGCAGCTCTGCTCATTACGGGTAATGAAATTCTCCTTGGAAAAACCCAAGACACCAATGGAAGGTTTCTTGCTCGAGAGCTTGGTCAATTGGGATGGGATGTCGATACGATTAGATTTGTTGGCGACAATCGTCAGCAATTAATCGCGCAGATAAAAGAATTGGCTGGTGATCATTCACTCGTAATCATGACAGGAGGACTTGGTCCAACGAGTGACGACTTGACGAGTGAAGTTGTTGCCGAAGCGTTTTCTTTGCCTTTGCAGTTTTCTCCGGATGCCTGGGATATTTGCGTTTCGGCTTTCAAAAAGATGGGCCGTGACGAGATCCCTGAGAGCAATCGAAAGCAAGCAATACTTCCCGCAGGCTCATCCATCATTCAAAACTCATTTGGAACAGCGGCGGGTTTTTCTGTCACCAGTAGTCTGTCTGAGGTGCCATGCACTCTTATTGCCCTGCCTGGTGTTCCCTGGGAATGTGAAGAAATGTTCAAGCGTGAGTTGAGCAATAAGCTTAAGAAAAATCAATCTCAGACGATTGAATATGGTCCATGGCACATTTGGGGAATCGGTGAATCAGCTCTGCAAACTCAATTGTCCGAAATTGAAGCCTCACTCAGAGAGAAATGCCCCGAAATTGTTTTTTCCTATCAAGCTCACGCAGGATATATTTCCTATGGATTGAAAGTGATTCAGAACTGCGAAGATAAATCGAATCAGAGGGAAGAAAACAGCATTCTGCAGGAAATAGATCGCATCGAAAATGTCTTCAATTCTAGACTTTTATTTAAGGGTCGAGAGTCTCTTTTATCGCGTTTAAAAGATGTTTTAAGTTTCGAGCCTCTTACGGTTGCGTTGGGAGAATCGTGCACAGGTGGCAAAATAGCTGCAGAGCTAACTTCGATAGAAGGAATATCGCCAGTGTTTATGGGTGGGGTAGTAACCTACTCAAACGAGGCAAAGATGAACATTCTAGGAGTTTCCGGAAATACATTGTCAACCTTTGGGGCTGTCAGCAGTGAAACGGCTGTTGAAATGGCCGTTGGAGTTGCTCGAGAGTTCAAAAGTTCAATCGCTTTGTCGGTTACCGGGATTGCAGGTCCAGGAGGCGGAAGCGCGGAAAAACCTGTCGGAACAGTTTGCTTCTCACTTGCTCTGCGTTTGAATGACTCGCAACAGGAAGCATCATCAAATCTGCGTAATGAACTTGATAAGCGTCTTTCCCTCCAGGGCTGGAAGTTTTCATCGGCAGAAAATGAAAACGGTATGTTGATTTTGTATGTTGAAAAGAAATTTGGTCAGCATTTTTCTCGAGAGCTTGTTCAAAGACGCGCAAGTATTTTTGCTCTTTGTTCTTTATTAATGACTGCGGAGTCTTTTCGAGGTCTGAGCTAATGGCTTTTTTTCAAGAAAATAAAACAAAATTTCTGCTGGTCTTTGTTTTTTTGAATTCATGGGCTGCACGTGGAGACATCGCTCCATCGGATGATTTTGATTCAATTACTCAGAATCCAACTGAATCTCATGCAGCCAAAGAGCAGGCTTGTCATTGGATTCCACAAATCGGAGTTTCATTACTTATTGGCGAAATTGCTCTTCCTTCAGGACCTCCTGGTTTCGCCAATTATAAGAGTCAGTCGCGCGCCACTGCTCTCAATGTGGATTTGCAAAGTGCAAATTGTTTTGATGAAGTGGTGTTTGCGCGACCTTTTGTCCAGGCTTCGCTTCAGAATGCGTTTCCTGGTCGTGGTCGGCAATTTGATGTGCAAGCAGTCTCCTGGCTTGAGTTTATGCTCAAGTCAGGGTTGCGTCGGAGCTATTCAATGGGCTCAAGTTTGCAATTGCAGGGGCAAATTGCAATCGCTTCCAGATATGAAAGGTATCAGTATCCTCGCGGGACGTTTGCTATTCGAGGTCTTCCGATCGCGCTTGGTCTCGATTTTGGTCGAGACGTTGATTTTCTGGGTGAACAGGTTTCTACCGGAATCTCTGCTGAATTTGCGCGGTTTGTCTGGGCTGATACGGTTGTCAGCTATGGTTCATACGCTTCCTCATTACGAAGAGATGCCAGTCAAATTAGTCTCTCCGGCACAAAACCCGTCAGTGGCCAGAATCTCCAATTAGGATTAGATGTTGCATTTTCGTCTGGTTATCACCCGACTGTTGATGCACTTGGATTGACGAGGCAACATAGAATTTCACTGTTATGGCAACAGAAGAAAAGATCCGCTGAAGAGTTTCTCCTTGAGAAGAACTCTTCCGGTGATGAGATTTCTTCGCTGCCGTTGGATCTTAAAGAAGAAACCTGGGGAATCCGCTGGTCCGAAATGCTTTAGACTTTTCGCAGTCGTTGATAAATCTCGTTCACATCTACATCATAGCTCACATCAAGAAGCGCCTGCTCCGGAAGTCTCAGTTTATCTGTAATGATTTCACGAATTCTATTAATGTGAATATTTTTTCGTTCAAGCTGATTTTTGCTAGCCCACTGAGCAGCGGCTACAATGAGACTTGAGACCTGTTCAGCTGCGAGTTTTTCCGTGTTGATGGTGATATCGAAATCAGCATGGTCATGAATGTCGAGCCCATAGAGTTGAAGGTATCTCTTGCGATTCTGCTCATCGCGTTTCAATGTTTTATAGAGCACAGCCTCGTATGTTGCGCCCTTTTCTGACTCGCGTTGGTTGATTCTCCTGGCTCGCGCCTCGAGTGGAGCGTGGAGCCATATTCTCAAATCGGCGTCCATCAACCACGAGGCCAGTCGAGTCCCTAACACGATGTTCTCTTTCAGGGCTGCTCGAATGCATTTGAGGTCAGTGAGATAATCGAAAATGTAATTTGATGGAGCTTCCTTGTGAAGGTCATCGAAGCTCATTCCTAGTTCGCGAGCCAGATCTCGAAACGTATAGTTTACTATGTCTAGGCCCAGCGCCTTGCCAACGTTGGTTGTCGCTGTCGTGTTTCCGCATCCACTGTGCCCAGATATCGCAATACGCATTGTTGTTAAGCCCTCAACATGACTCTGTGGCAGCTTCTATATGTTAATGAAATCTACTTTGCCAGTTTGCATCAAATTGTTCGAGTCGGACAAGGCCCTGTTCAAAAACATTCTCTTCTACGCTCACAACGAAGCGAACAAAGCTTGGTAATCCGGTCCAGGTCGCATTGTTTAGTAAAAGCCCGCTGACTTTGAAGAGTTCTAGAGCGATTTGATCAGTGCATTCATTCAGCTGATGACTTTGGACACCTTTTCCCGGGCCATGGAAGTTAGCTAGGTATTTGCTGGGTGAAGCGCAAACGAAAAGACCCCCCTCAGATTCTAAGACACTCCAACCCAATTGGCTGAGTTTTTCAGAAATCCGCTTGCACCGGTGTCTTAGCACATCCCTTTGTTGGTCAATGAAACTATGTATTGCATTTGAGGGGTCATTCAATGCGAGATAGATCTTCGTGGCAGCATGACGGACAGTTGAGTGTGGACTTGTAGTCAACCTCGCTCGCATACCATTTGAAATAAGTTCGTTTGTCGTCGCTGCCCAGCCGAATCTCAGTCCACCCGCCGCTAGCTCTTTTGACAGACCACCAAGTAACACAATTGGTATTTTATTTGCGGGTGAATTCGAGCGATCATTAGTTCTTCCGAGTGCAAGATTCATTTGCTTTTTGTTAAACTCAAGCCCAGAGAAAATGCAATCTAGGAGTAGTCCGCAACCGTGCTGTGCCAGGATATCAAGAAGGTCGGTAATCTCTCCACTGGAATAAATTGCGCCGGTGGGGTTGACGATCGGGGCGTTCAGATAAAGCCAATGAGCTTTGGTTTCGCTCAAAAAGAGGTCGAGTTCAGTTGGTGAAATCTTGAACCTGTTCTTCTCAAGAGTGCTTATAACATGGTGGTCTACATGCGAATAATCGCATGCAGCTTTAAAGTAGCCATATGAGCCCATGGGAAGAATGATTGTTTGCTTCTCTGCCTGAATCGTTTCAATTGCGGCCGAAAATAAGGGTGCGACACCATTCCCTACAAGCACGTTTTTTTCGTCTAGATCATTCATTCCGAAGCGTGACGAAACAAGATCCAAAATCTGACGTTCAACTTTCAAATCTTGGCTTGAAACATTCTGCCGCAAGAAACTTTCCATAATGGCACTGTAAACCTGCGGAGGGCTGTTCAAGCAGTTTTCACCGTAATCCATTCTTACAGTATTTGTGTTCTTTTCGAGATGATTCGCAGCGACGGCCGGATGCTGAAATGCACGCTTGATTTCTGTCGATAAGCTCAAATGAAGCTCTTGGGCAATGGATTGTGGAAGGCGAAGAGATTCTGTTTTAGAGCGTCTTAGGTCGGTTAATTGGAAATTTAGAAGGTCAGAGAATATTCTGCCGTAGTAACGCTGTGTCAAAAGCGGCGCTCGGCTGTACGTGAGTTCTGCTGCTGACGCGAGATGGTTTAGCAGTTCATTGTTTTCAGAGACAACCAAGCAAAGCTCAAGATCGCTATATACTTTATTACGGACAAGACCAAACATTAGCGTTACATGCGCAGGAAGTGGATTTTCTGAAAGATAAGCGAGAACTCCGTTTGGCGATGGCTGGCTTGAAAGCTCAAATTGAGGTGACAAGTCAATAATCAATTGGGCTTTATTTTGATCACATATTTGAAAGAGTCTAACAAATGCATCACGGCTTCTACTCTCAAAATCTTGCAGTGAAGTAATCACGAGCTGTGGTTTCAAGAGTTGAATTAACTTGCACGTTTCGTCAACTCTTCTCGGGGCTTCTAAAAGTACCGGAAATTCTGAATTATTGACGCCTGGGGTGTTGAACCAGTCAGATGGCAGATGGGGACAAAGATCTCGTTCAATCAATGCGAGTCGTGGATGCGTAATGTGGAGATGATTTTTCAGCAGAGCCTTCCGATTGGGGGCCACCAAAACGCTTTTCGCAGTCAGTGGAATTTGCCAGTAGCTTCGAAGGAATTGAGCGACTTGTCGACGCAATTGTGGCTCCCCTTCCGCGTCGGAATAGGGGAGATTTGGTTTCTGTTGCAGCCACTCAGCGAGGCTTCCGATGAAATTTATTTTTTCTTCGGCTAGTTCATCATTTGCAAATGACAGGTCCAACCCGTTGCGAGAATCCTCGAATCCATCTTGGCGAATGAGCTTGAACAATGATTTTATGGGTGCTGGCTGCTTGAGTTGAGCCTCGTAAACGCTGAGGCTGTGAGCAATGGAGCCACCCTTATTGAGATATTCAAATGCCGTTCGTGCGCTGATAGGTTCGTCGCTGCTGAGGCTCGTGAAGAATTCAAATCGATGAGGTGTTCTGTTCTCAATTTCAACAAGGGGTAGAATGTCGGTGTCGGCTGCTTGCCAAACCTTCGTACTCCATAGCTTTTTAATTGTGAAACCGCGCCTTACAAAAAGTCTTTCAAGGACTGCGGCACCAGGTCGTCCACCCATATTGAGGATGACCTTTGCAGAAGGCTTTGCAACGGTAATCGCCTCCTCGAGTGCGCGGGCAATTAAACCGAGGCCAAATTGGTCTTCGATGTATCCCTGCTTTGCGCAATAGTTTGATAATGAATATAAATATTGGTCATCATCATTTTCGGAAACGAAATGATCTGCAATGAGAGGTTCGGGGCTCAAAACTTGCGGAATACACCCAATGACTCGATCAACTTGGATTTGTTCATTAATAGCATATTCCAGGAGATCCGACGTATGAAAATCGATGCGATCAAGTAGAGATTTCCCCTCATGGTCGAAGCGTGGTGTTCCGGAAGAATCGAGAGCGTTGAGAAGTAGATTCAACCTGGCGCAAGTAATTGCACGAGGGTTGATATCTAATCCGATCATTTTTGCAGGTAGAGTTTTTGCGGCGAGCGCAATTGAGATCCAGCCATTTCCACATCCGAGTTCAACGACTGTCCGACCGAAGAACTCACTTGCAGGATACCGTGCGAGGCCTTCGTAAAAGGTAAAAGACCAATCTTCGGGGGTAAAGATACTGGGAAGTTGAAGAATGTGAATATTTGATTCTTCAGCGGATAAACCATCAATTGTCAGGGTATTAAAAGCAAAATGGTATTTGCTTATTAAAGAGTCGCTGTCGAGATTCAATTCTTCGCAGTGAGCTCTCAGTGTTTCCAAAAATCTCCGAACCTCTGAGCGTTGAATGCTATCTGTCGACTTCTCTGCGAGGCTTTTTAACAAGTCATAAGTCACCTGGCTTGATTCAGAACACCGGCTCAAAAACTGTTCGGGTGTTAGTAAAGTCATTTTGTTCTCTCCCCAGGTGTCAATGAATTCATCAAATGAACCTGTTGAATTTCAGGTTTATAGACTCGAAGTTTTTGGCTTCCGTCCCTTGTTCTTCTCGGAGGACGATAACCTGTCGTGTTTCAATTGCAAGGTTGCAAAATGATCGTGTTCACCACACTATGTGTTTCATTAGTCGGAAATGGTAGGGGTTTGGAATGAACTTTATCGCTACTGGAATTGCGAGGATTTTGAAAAGTATCGTTTGTTTCACTCAAACGAAATGGATGTCCTCAGTTTTCATTGCTTTGTTGAGCGTACCATCTGCTATGGCGTTGGGAGAGACTATTCCTACAAATCCCGCAACGCTAAGCCCACTGCATTCGATTCCGCCCGCGTCTCTCCTCGAAATGCGCTTGCATCCGGCAGTTTTCCCACAGGAAGCAGAATTGTCTTGCACGGCGAGTTCAAATTGCACGCTAGGACTGACTCGCGGTTTCGCAATCGGAGGCGACGCTCTCCAGACTCTTGGAGTCACCACCTTGGGGCAACATTTCCTTGGTTCCGGAGCTTGGACATTTTTAGACGTCAATTTCGGTTACCAGATGATCCGTAACGCTGATAGGCACGCCTCCGGCAATGCTGCGATCGGATATCGCACCTTTGGATTTAAAAATTCCGAAGGTGGTAAGTTTTCGCGCTCGGGACTTACGTTAAAGACCTCATATGCAGAGACGATGGCACCAGCCTATACTCAAGGACTCGTGTTCGATATTTTTTCTTCAAATCTCGAAACTTTTGGCGGCGCAGATCAGCCATTTATCAGAAATGATTCTAAGAATATTCGTTCTCTTGTTCGAGAGTTTGCTCTGTTTATGCGAAGTAACCCTTTAATAAAACTTCAGTTTCCAGCTGATCTTGAGATAGCTAATTTTAGAGCGTCGGATGTTGATTTGCCATCCCCACTGCGCAGTTTTTTACGCCTGAACCCTATTTATGAGCATTCAGACATTGTTATTAGGGATGTCGAGCAGACGAAGTATAGTTGGGTAGAAAAGCGTTATGCTCTACAAATGATGATTCTGGCCGCGTACGCCTCTCCCTCTGAAAAGTCAGGTCGACTTGGACTACTCGGTGGGCTTGGTTTTGAAATGGCATCGTCAAATTCTAAAATTGAGGCAAAAGTTCCAACCGATGGGCTTCAGCCCGAAATCCCAACGGCTTCTTTAGTTCGGGGAAAGCTAGAAATTCAGGCAACCTACCAGTTCTAGTTTTCTTGCTTGCGCAGCCTTCAGCTTTGTATTAAGCGAGTCGACTCATGTCTGGAAACAGCCGATTTCCCGCTGTAACTCTGGACAAGTTTCACGAGGAAGGTTGCCAATGGCAAAGAAAATTGTTGGTCTTATTAAGCTCCAGATCACCGCTGGACAGGCCACAGCGGCTCCACCAATCGGTCCAGCCCTGGGTCAACGCGGCGTTAACATTGCAATGTTCGTTAAGGAATTCAACGCTCGCACTCAGAAGCAAGCGGGAACGATCCTCCCGACGATCATCACTGTCTATTCCGACAAGTCGTTTACATTCATCACCAAGACACCTCCAGCGACGGTCTTGCTCAAGCAGGCTGCGAAAATTCAGTCTGGTAGCAAGACTCCAGGAAAAGCGCTGTGCGGTTCTGTGACTGAGAAGCAGGTTGAGGAAATTGCAAAGACAAAACTCCCAGACCTGAACTGTTATGACGTTGAGACGGCGAAGCGCCTCATCAAGGGCTCTGCTCGCTCGATGGGTCTTGAAGTTAAAGCATAATTTTGATGAGGGAGGCTCACAAGGCCGCTTGAACCTCAGGAGATTCAGATGAGAAAGATTGGTAAAAAGCTGTCTGATGCACGCAAGAAAGTGAATCAAGACAGGCGTTATGGGCTGAACGAAGCCTCTTCGCTTTTGAAAGATGTTAGCTACTCAAAGTTCGATGGAACTGTTGAAGTTGCAATGAACCTTGGCGTCGATCCTCGTCACGCAGACCAAAATGTTCGCGGGGCCGTAGTCCTTCCTAACGGTCTCGGGAAAAAAGTCCGCGTGTTGGTGTTCGCTAAGGGCGAGAAAATCAAAGAAGCGGAAGAAGCTGGTGCAGATTACGTGGGCGGTGAAGATATCGCTCAAAAAATCCTTGGCGGCTGGCTTGATTTTGAGGCGGCTGTTGCAACACCTGACATGATGGGTGTTGTTGGTCGTTTGGGTAAAATTCTAGCTCCACGTGGTTTGATGCCAAACCCTAAGGTTGGAACCGTAACCATGGACCTGCGCACAGCCGTTAAGGATGCGAAAGCTGGACGTGTTGAATTTAAGGTCAACAAAGCTGGAATCATCCAGGCGCCTGTCGGCAAGACTTCGTTTTCAGCTCCAGCGATTGAAGAAAACCTGAAGGCGTTTGTTGACGCAATCATTAAGGCGAAGCCCGCTGCTGCAAAGGGCACTTATGTGAAGTCTGCTTACGTGAGTGCGACAATGAGCCCCAGTATTCGTCTTGATACGACGGAAATGAAGTAACGAGTTTTTCGTGGGTCGAAGACTGCTGGTGCTCGAAGGTTCGAGGTAAATCCCGCATAGACTAAGACCCCCTTTTTAAACAATCGGTGGTGCAAGCCACCCAACCCGAAGGGAGGTTCGATTGGATAGGAATGCCAAAGTCGCCTGGCGCGACGACATGGTTAAATACCTAGACAAGTCGTCCGCGCTGTTTCTGGCGCAATACCAAGGCATGACAGTTGAAGAGCTGACGGAACTCCGCCGTTCACTAAAAACTGCTAATGCCGAATTCCGTGTCGTGAAGAACACGATCGCCAAGAAGGCAATTGAAGGTCGTAAGGAGAGCGTCATCGCCTCCGACCTCAAGAACCAGACAGGCATCGTATTTGTCTTCGGCGACGTCGCAGCTGCCGCCAAGGCGTTCAATGAAGCTTCAAAGAAAAATGAGAAGCTCAAAGTTGTCGCTGGTTACATGGAAGCTGAGAAGCTGAGCGTTAAGCAAATCGAATCTTTGGCATCGCTCCCATCGCGGGAAGTGCTTATTGCCAAGATTTTGGGGTCTCTCGTTGCTCCTCACCGTGGAATGCTTGGCGTTGTCCAGGGCGTACCGCGCGCAATGGTCAGCGTGTTGAACCAGATCAAGGAAACGAAAACAGCTTAATGGTCGTCTTTTCATTTTTTGTAATGTTTAAATTTTAATCGTTTGATTGGAGATATAATTATGTCAGCTATCACTAAAGAACAATTCATTGAGTACATCAAAGGCCTTACTCTCATTCAAGCAGCTGAACTTGTCAAAGAACTCGAAGAAATCTTCGGCGTTTCAGCTGCCGCTCCTGTCGCTGTTGCAGCTGTTGCTGGCGCTGCGGCTCCTGCTGCAGAAGCTCAAACTGAGTTCGAAGTTATCCTCAAGGCTGGTGGCGAGAAGAAACTTGACGTTATCAAGGAAGTCCGCGCTCTGACTGGCTTAGGCCTGAAGGAAGCCAAGGATCTCGTTGAAGGTGCTCCAAAGAGCCTCAAGACTGGCGTGTCCAAGGCAGAAGCTGATGACATCAAGAAGAAGCTCACAGCTGCAGGCGCAACTGTTGATATCAAGTAATCCCCTTTAGTGGGTGGGCTCGCCCCGTGCGAGCCAGCGAAGCTCAAGCCAACCGATTCTCATCGGTTGGCTTGACTTTTGCTATTAGGAAGATAAGTTTCGGCCTACATGCGCAAAACAGGACCAGCCAGCGGGGCGGTCTTATTTCGTACTTTGGATCAGTAACGTAACGAGGTCCTCTTTATGTCTAATTTGGCATCTAGTTTTGTTCGCCATCGGAGAAGCTTCGCAAAGGTTAATCCGATTATCGGCATGCCCAACCTAATTGACATTCAAAAGAGGTCGTACGCCGAATTTCTGCAGGGAGTTGAGACTGCAGACACTCGCAGTGAAGTTGGTCTTCAGGGTGTCTTCAAAAGCGTCTTTCCCGTAATGGATTTCGACAAAACGGCTTCTGTTGAATTTGTCAGTTACTCGCTTGATGAGTCGAAATATAACGTCGACGAGTGTCGCTCTAAAGGCATGACTTATGCAGCTCCGATCAAGGTGCTCATTCGTCTACTTATCTGGGACGTTGATCACGAAACAGGCGTTAAGTCGATTCGCGGGTTCAAGGAGCAGGAAGTTTACTTCGGCGAAATTCCGCTCATGACTGAAAACGGAACATTCATCATCAACGGAACAGAGCGCGTTGTTGTGTCCCAGTTGCATCGTTCACCTGGTGTGTTTTTTGATCATGACAAGGGTAAAACTCTTTCTTCAGGTAAATTGTTATACAACGCTCGTATTATTCCCTACCGCGGTTCGTGGTTGGATTTTGAATTCGATACAAAAGATATTTTGTATTGCAGAATCGACCGTCGACGGAAAATGCCAGCAACGATTCTTCTGAAGGCACTTGGCTTTTCAACAGAAGAGCTACTTAATCATTTTTATGAGCGAGAAACGATTGCCCTCAAGGAAGGAAAGTTTCTTCGTAAGGTTGATTGGAAGTTTTTGGGAAGTAAGCGTGCTCCTTCGGACATCATTGATCCCAAGAACGGAGAAGTGTTGGTCAAGCGTAATCGAAAGATTAGCGCAAAAGTTGTTCGGCAACTCCAATCTGCAGGCGTTGATGCCTTGCCGATGACGGATGAAGAAGTCAGCAAGAAAGTCATCGCGCGCGATATTATTGATGAAGATACGGGAGAAGTTCTGTTCCCCGTAAACACTGAATTGCAGAAGCCTATTCTTGAGCAAATCAAGCTCAAAAACATTTCACAATTCGAAGTGCTTTTTATTGATGACGTAAACGTTGACTCATCGTTCCGAGATACTCTGAACGTCGATAAGACTGCGAATCAAGAAGAAGCGTTGATTGAAATTTATAAACGTATGCGTCCTGGTGATCCACCAACGCTCGATAATGCAAGCCAGTTGTTTGATAACCTCTTTTTTGTAAAAGAGCGTTACGACCTTTCTCGCGTTGGTCGGTTGAAGCTCAATGAAAAGCTTGGACTGGGTGACAAAATAGATATTGATCATCGCACACTGACGCGCGAGGATATTCTTGGCACAGTAAAAATGCTTCTCGCAGTGCGCGCTGGCACAGAGGTTGTCGATGATATTGACCATCTGGGTAACCGCCGTGTTCGCGCCGTGGGTGAGCTTCTTGAGAATCAATACCGTATCGGTTTGACGCGCATTGAACGCGCAATCCGTGAGCGTCTGCAGTTACAGGATCTCGATAGCCTGATGCCGCACGATCTTGTGAATGCGAAGCCTGTGACTGCAGTGGTTAAGGAGTTTTTCGGATCTTCGCAGCTCAGTCAGTTTATGGACCAAACAAATCCACTCGCAGAAGTTTATCACAAGCGCCGCTTGTCGGCTCTTGGACCAGGCGGTTTGTCGCGTGAGCGTGCGGGTTTTGAAGTTCGCGACGTTCACCCCACACACTACGGGCGTATCTGTCCAATCGAGACACCTGAAGGTCCAAACATCGGTCTTATCGTTTCGTTGGCGTCTTTCGCTCGAGTCAATCAATATGGTTTTATTGAAACACCATATCGAGAAGTCTCGGATCGCAAGCCAACAGATGGCGTGCGATATTACTCTTCAACAGATGAATGGCGTGACCACACCATTGCCCAAGCAAACGTGAGTTTGGACAAGAATAAATCAATCACTCAAAACGTACTTCTCAACGCACGCCGCGCTGGTGAAACCACCATGGCGTCCGCGGAGGAGATCGATTTGTTGGATGTTGCAACTAATCAACCAGTTTCGGTTGCTGCATCGCTGATTCCGTTCTTGCAAAATGACGACGCGCACCGAGCTTTGATGGGTGCAAACATGCAGCGCCAAGGTTTGCCGCTTCTAAGAACTCGCGCACCTCTTGTTGGTACGGGCATGGAGCGCAAAGTTGCATCTGACTCTGGTGTGACTGTAGTTGCGAAGCGTTCTGGTACTGCGATTCGCGTCGACGCTGAAAGAATCGTTGTAAAAGCAGATGACGTTCAAGCTGATGCAACCGAAGTTGCTTCGGAAGTCGATATCTACAACCTTGTTAAATATCAGCGTTCAAATGTTGATACCTGCATCAATCAACGCCCTATTGTTAAGGTTGGTGAACACGTCTCTGCGGGCGACATTATTGCTGATGGTTTTTCAACTGAAAACGGCGAGCTTGCGCTTGGACAGAACGTGGTTGTCGCATTCATGCCATGGCAAGGTTACAACTTCGAAGATGCGATCGTAGTTTCTGAGCGCGTCGTTAAAGATGACTTGTACACATCAATTCACATCCAAGAATTTGAGTGCATCAGCCGTGACACTAAATTGGGTCGCGAAGAAATTACTTCAGATATTCCGAACGTCGGTGAAGAAGCTCTTAAGAATCTTGATGACGCAGGAATAGTGAACATTGGTGCTGAGGTTAAGCCTGGGGACATTCTGGTTGGCAAGCTCACTCCAAAGGCAGAGACACAGTTGACGCCTGAAGAAAAGTTATTGCGCGCAATTTTTGGTGAAAAGGCTGCCGATGTTCGTGATACGTCGTTGCGCGTTCCTCCAGGAGTTGTGGGAACAGTCATTGGTGCGAAGGTCTTCTCACGAGAAGGTGCTGAACCAGACAGTCGTATGCAGGTGATCCAAGAGCAGGAAATCTCAAAACTTAAAAAAGATGAGCGCGATCGTATTGAAATCGTTCGTCAGTCTGCGCTTGAGAAATTGCAGGTCCTTCTCGTTGGCGAAGCTGCTGCAGTTGCGATTGAAACAACTCACGAAGGTGTGGCCACAAAGATAACCGCCGGCCAAAAAATTACCGAGCAGGTTTTCCAAGGCATGTCGATTGATCAAATCCGTCGCCTGGAAGTTGTGAGTCCAGAGAAGAGTTCGGTTCTTGCAAAGATCAAGAAGTCAATGGACGAGAAAATTAACCTCGCTCATGTGATGACGCAAGAGCAAATCAGTCGTGTGAAGCGTGGTGATGAATTGCCACCTGGCGTTATTAAGATGGTTAAAGTCTACGTTGCTATTAAGCGCCGTCTTCAAGTTGGAGACAAGCTTGCTGGCCGACATGGTAACAAGGGAGTCATTTCAAAGATTGTTCCTCAGGAAGACCTTCCATTTATGGAGAATGGTCAACCTGTTGATATCGTGTTGAGCCCGCTTGGTGTGCCTTCTCGTATGAACATTGGTCAGGTCATGGAAACTCACTTTGGCTGGGCTGCGCGGGGAATTGGCGAGAAAATAAATGAAATGCTTGATAAGGCTGCTCCTCGAGCTGAACTTGAAGCATACCTCCTGAAGGTTTGGGATGACGAGGGTGTTCGCTCGTTCATTAAGGATTGCAGTAACGAAGAACTTCGTCAGTTCGTCCGCAAGTATCGCGAAGGTGTAACGCTTGCGAACCCAGTGTTTGACGGTGCGGAAGAAAAAGAAGTGTTTGACTATCTGAAGCTAGCCGGTTTGCCGGAATCTGGTCAGGTTGAGCTCTATGACGGACGCACAGGTGAGAAGTTCGACCGTCCTGTCACCGTGGGCGTTATGTACATCCTGAAACTTCACCACTTGGTGGATGAGAAGATTCACGCTCGCTCCATTGGACCTTACAGCCTTGTGACGCAACAGCCTCTTGGCGGTAAGGCCCAGTTTGGTGGTCAGCGTTTGGGTGAAATGGAAGTGTGGGCAATGGAAGCATACGGTGCGGCTTATACACTTCAGGAGTTCCTGACAGTGAAGTCGGATGACATCGTTGGTCGTACTAAGATGTATGAAGCTGTGGTGAAGGGCGAGAACATGATGCTCCCTGGGCTGCCAGAGTCATTCAACGTCTTGGTCAAGGAAATGCAGTCACTTGCGCTTGATGTAAAACTGATCAGAGAAGGCGAGGAGGTCAGCCATGAAGACCTTCAGCGCGAGCAGAGAGAGAGTCCGTAATACGCTCTTTCCGTTTGCATGTGTTTGAAGAATCCATCGCCTCTAGGAGCAAAAGATGAACGATAATCTTAGAACTGCGTACAGCTTCTTTGAAAAACCGGTTGACCCACTTGATTTCACAGCGGTTAAAATTGGTCTTGCCTCTCCTGAACGCATCCGTAGCTGGTCGTTTGGCGAAGTTAAAAAGCCTGAAACTATCAATTACCGCACGTTCAAGCCTGAGCGTGACGGATTGTTTTGCGGTAAAATTTTCGGGCCTGTGCGCGATTTTGAATGTATTTGCGGAAAATACAAAAGAAAGAAACACCGCGGCACAGTCTGTGAAAAATGTGGTGTGGAAGTTATCGAGAGCAAGGTGCGTCGCGAGCGCTTGGGTCACATCAACCTGGCGTCACCTGTCGCGCATATTTGGTTTTTGAAGTGCTTGCCTTCTCGGATCGGCGCTGTGTTGGACCTCTCTTTAAAGGATCTCGAAAAGATTCTTTATTGTGAATCCTATATCGTTCTCGACCCTCGTGAAACAGATCTGAAGAAGCATGAACTTCTCAGCGAAGACAAGTACCAGGCAGGCCTTCGCCAATACGGTAACAACACATTCAGAGTTGGGATCGGCGCCGAAGCAATTCTCGATATGCTTCAGGGGATTGACGTTTTTGAGTTGGCAAATCACCTTCGTGAAGCACTCAAAAACGTAACTTCAGACGCGGCAACAAAAAAACTCATTAAACGTCTGAAGGTTGTTGGTGCATTCATGACCAGTGACAATAGCGTTGAATGGATGATGCTGAATGTTATTCCGGTGCTGCCACCCGATTTGCGTCCACTTGTCCCTCTTGATGGTGGTCGTTTTGCAACGTCAGACCTCAACGATCTTTATCGCCGTGTGATCAACCGCAACAACCGCCTTCTTCGTTTGGGTGAGTTGAATGCGCCAGACATCATCGTCCGGAACGAAAAGCGTATGCTTCAAGAAGCTGTAGATGCGCTTTTTGACAACGGTCGTCGAGGTAAAACATTCACAGGTCCGAACAAGCGTCCGCTTCGCTCGCTTTCCGACATGCTTAAGGGCAAGAACGGCCGCTTCCGTCAAAATCTCCTCGGAAAGCGTGTAGACTATTCCGGACGTTCAGTGATTGTTGCTGGGCCAGAGCTCAAGCTCCATCAATGCGGCTTGCCTAAGCTGATGGCACTTGAGATGTTCAAACCATTCCTCTTTAACAAGCTTGAAGAACGCGGTTTTGTTTCAACAATCAAAAGTGCCAAGAAGATGGTAGAGAAAGAGCGTCCAGAAGTTTGGGATCTCTTGGAAGAAGTAACTAAGGAGCACCCAGTTCTTCTCAACCGTGCCCCAACACTTCACCGCCTCGGCATTCAAGGTTTCGAGCCAGTGCTTGTTGAAGGTAAAGCCCTTCAGTTGCATCCCCTCGTTTGTCAGGCATTTAACGCTGACTTCGACGGCGACACGATGTGTGTTCATGTGCCACTGAGCCTCGAAGCTCAAATTGAGGCGCGTGTTCTCATGATGTCGACCAATAATATTCTCTCGCCTCAGCATGGAACGCCTATCATTGAGCCAACAAAGGATATTGTGTTGGGACTGTACTACCTCACACGTGAAAACGTGGGAGCGAAGGGGAGTGGCAAGAAGTTCTCTGACCTGTCCGAAGTGCGAGCAGCCTACGATCATGGCCATATTGATATTCATGCACGCATTCATGTCCGGGTGAGTTTAAAGGATGCTGGGCTAACACAGACGACTGTTGGTCGTGTGATTTTGCGTGAAGTCGTTCCGCGTCGCGTCCCCTTCTTCGAGAAATATAACAAAGCAATGGACAAGAAGAGTCTGTCTGCACTTGTCAATGAAACCTATCGCTTGTGTGGCGCAAAGGACACAGTTCTTTTGGCAGACGCATTACGTGAACTTGGTTATCGCCATGCGACTCAGGCTGGTATCTCAATTTCCATCAAGGACATGGTTATTCCAGCTGAAAAGGCTGCGCTGTTGAATCAAGCTCACGAAGATGTGCGCACGGTTCATGAAGAATATAACCAAGGTTTGATTACCGAAGGCGAGCGTCACAACAAGGTCATCGATATCTGGTCACGTGTTCAAGACAGTATTGCTGAATACATGTTCAAGCAGATCTCAACGCAGAAAGTAAAAGACGAGACAGGAAAAGATACAATCATTCCATCGTTCAACTCTCTGTTCATGATGGCTGATTCCGGTGCACGTGGTAGCAAGTCGCAGATGCGTCAGTTGGCCGGTATGCGTGGTCTCATGGCGAAGGCGACGGGAGAGATTATCGAGACTCCGATCACGGCTAACCTTCGTGAAGGTTTGACAGTGCTCCAGTACTTCATTAACACTCACGGTGCGCGCAAAGGTCTCGCGGATACCGCGCTCAAAACCGCCTCTTCGGGTTACCTGACGCGCCAGCTCGTCGACGTCGCGCAAGATACGATCGTTTCTGAATACGATTGTGGGACGATGGACGGAATTGAAATGACTCCCGTTGTTGAAGGCGGAGAAGTCATTCAGAAGTTGGGCCAGCGTATACTCGGTCGTACATCTCTCGAAGATGTAAAGAATCGAACCACAGGCGAGTACGTTGTACGTGCCAACGAAGAAATGTCTGAAGAAGTTATTCTGAAACTGGAAGCTGCAAAGATCGACCGAGTGAAAGTTCGTTCGGTTTTGACCTGCCGGACTCGTCGTGGTGTGTGTGCAAAATGTTATGGTCGCGACCTTGCGACTGGTAACTTGGTAAACGTTGGTGAGGCTGTTGGTGTAATTGCTGCCCAATCGATTGGTGAACCAGGAACTCAGCTGACGATGCGTACGTTCCACCAAGGTGGTGCGGCGTCAACGCAAGCCCAGCAATCATCACACGAGGCAAAGGTTGAAGGAACGGTTAAGTTGCTCAACTCAAATCTTGTCCGTGGTAAGGAAAAGGGTAAGGATCAAAACTGGTTCCGTGCAATGGGCCGCAACGGTGAAGTTGTCGTTTATGACTTAGACGGTAACGAGCGCGATCGTCACTCTATTCCATATGGTTCAAGGGTCTTCGTAAAAGATGGTCAAAACGTTGCTGTCGGAGATCAGTTGATTGAATGGGATCCTCACTCCGTTGTCATCGTTGCAGAAGTTGCAGGTAAAGTTCGCTACAGCGATATGGAAGAAGGAATTTCGTACGAAGAACGCCAAGAAGAGACGACCGGTATTTCTCGGCGCGTTATTCTTGAAACACGAGATGCCAAGGTGAAACCTGCATTGCTCGTAACGGATTCAAGTGGAACTGCAGTTAAAATCTCAGCAACTCGCGATGCGAAGTACTTGCTCCCAAGTGGTGCAACAGTCATGTTTGCTGACGGTGAAGCTGTTTTCCCTGGCGACATCCTTTCTAAGATTCCTCGCGAACAGGCTAAGACGCGAGATATTACCGGTGGTTTGCCGCGCGTTGCCGAGCTGTTTTTGGCTCAAAAGCGGCGCACTTTTGCAATTATTTCCGAAATTGACGGTTACGTCAGCTTCGGAAAAGATACTAAGGGCAAACGCTGCGTAGTTGTGAAACCAGAAATTGGTGATCAGAAGGAGTACTTGATTCCAAAGGGACGCCACGTAGTTGTGACTGAAGGTGACTTCATCCGCGCGGGCGAACCTCTCGTAGATGGTTCCTTGAACCCACATGACATTTTGCGAGTGTTGGGTGAGAAGGCGTTGGCAAGTTATCTGGTTTCCGAAATTCAGGCAGTTTATAAACTTCAGGGCGTGCCAATTGACGATAAGCATATTGAAATTATTGTTAAGCAAATGTTGCGACGTGTGAAGATCAAGGATCCAGGAGATACTGAATTCCTTCCTGCAGCGCAGATTGAGAAGTGGACTTTCGAAGAGCAAAACGAGCTGGCTGTTGCGCGTGGCGCACGTCCTGCAGTAGCTGAGCCATTGCTTCTGGGTATCGCTCGAGCGGCGTCTTCAACGGAGTCGTTTATCTCAGCAGCTTCGTTCCAGGAAACTACAAAGGTACTTACGGAAGCGTCACTTTCCGGCCGGGTCGATTTGCTGCGTGGTCTGAAGGAAAACGTGATTATGGGTCGGCTCATACCTGCTGGTACCGGTGTTGCGCTTTACAAGCATGTTGACATGTTTGTTGAAGGCCAGACTCTGGATGCGGAAGCGATTATTGAGGCGGCAACTCCCTCTATGGTCGCTCGCTTGGGTGGTCATCCACAAAACTATCGCTAAGTTGCCGAACTTTTGTGGTTTTATGAGGGCTCTGGGCGTTTTGCTCGGAGCCTTTTTTTTTCAATAAATCTGCGTCTCATCTATTTCTTAAGGTTTACTTGACAACCCCTTGGCCGTTGGATATGGCTCGAGGCCCATACTTGGAGATGTCTAGATGGAAAGCCAAAAAATTCGAATTCGTCTTAAGGGATATGATGTAGCGCTTGTAGATCAGAGCGTTGCTCAAATTATCAACAAGGCAAAAGGCACCGGAGCGCGTATTGCAGGTCCAGTTCCAATGCCAACTCTTATCAACCGTTACACAGTCTTGCGCTCGCCTCATGTGGACAAGAAATCTCGTGAGCAGTTCGAAATCAGAACGCATCGTCGTCTAATCGATCTTCTCGAGCCAAAGCAGCAAACAGTCGATGCGCTTATGAAGCTCGATCTAGCAGCTGGTGTTGACGTTGAGATTAATCTCTACTAACGCGAGCCCATCGCGTTAAAGCGATGTGCTCTTTTACAAACTGGCGCTGCGAATGACTCGCATCCAGTCCGAGGGAAGTCATATGATTCGTAATGCATTCATCAAGGTCGGTATGACCAGTGCATTTACCGAAGCAGGAGAAGCGCAAGGTGTTACAGTCCTTCGTCTCCAGCCTGCTAAGGTGGTACGCCACGAGAGTCTCCAAGATGGGCGCACTCTGGTTGTCGTTGAGTACGATACCGGTGCAAAAAAGCAGACCACTCGTGGATGGATCGTCGAAAACGCCGCAGAATTTCCTGTCGGCTCCACAGTTACCTCACCAAATCTCGCCACAGGACAGCTCGTCAAGTTGACGGGTATCTCAAAGGGTAAAGGATTCCAGGATGCAGTGACTCGTCACGGCTTCGCTGGCGGTCCAGCAAGTCATGGTAGCCGTTTCCATCGTGCTCCAGGTTCTGTTGGTATGCGTACCGAGCCAGGTCGCACGCCAAAGGGCAAGCGCTTGCCAGGTCATCATGGCGATTCACAAGTCACCCTGCGTAAGGTTGAAGTAGCGTACTGGTCCAGCGATGAGTCAATCCTCGCTGTAGTCGGTGGCGTTCCTGGACCTCGCGGCGGCCTAGTATTCATTTAATTCGGCGAGTGAGGATCACAGAGATGTTGTCACAATTAAAAACATTACCAAATTGGTTGGCGGAAGGTGCAGAAAAAAATGAAGGCACCTTGTGGCAGGTAGTGAAAGCATACCGTGCTAATCGGCGCCAGGGCACCGTGGGTGTAAAAACTCGCGCTATGGTGGCTTCAACAGGTAAGAAACCATTCAAGCAGAAAAAAACCGGTAGCGCTCGTCGCGGCTCGTTTGTTTCTCCACTCCACGTTGGTGGTGGTGTTGCGCACGGTCCGAAGGCTCGTGATTATCGTGAATCTATCCCGTCCAAGATGGCAAATGTTGCACTTCAAATCGCTTTGGCGCACCGCGTTAAGGCAGGGAAAGTGTTCACAGGTGCGCTCGATATTCCATCGGGTAAGACCAAGGACGCTTATAAGTTTTTTAAACCGATCGACGAAAGCTTCGGCAAGGTGCTCGTTTGCCTTTCCAATCCGTCGGAAACAACCCTGCGAGCAATTCGTAATATTCGTGGCGTTGTCCTCGTGAAACCTGAGCAAGTGACTGCTCTCGATATCGTTGAGAGTCGAAAACTTGTTGCGACCGGAGAGGCAATGGAAATCCTCTCTCGCCGTCTCGCAAAGTAAAGGGGTGAGAGATGCGTTCTGAACTCGTGATTCTCGGTTCCGTTTTGAGTGAAAAGGCTGTGACTTTGACAGCGCAAAATGTCTTCGCCCTCAAGGTTGCAAAAAAAGCAACGAAGGCAGACGTAAGCAAGGCTGTTAAATTTGTTTTCGGCGTGGACGTTGTTGAAGTAAATACTGCGATTGTTCGTGGGCGTACTTCGCGCAAATCTCGCAGCAAAACAGCTGGTCCTGTGACCGTCAAAGCTCCAAATTATAAGAAGGCATATGTTCGGTTGAAGGAAGGTCAGACTTTGCCAGTCGCGAGTTTGGTCGCTGAATCTGAGCAAGGGAAGTAATAATTAAGGCGCGGATAAAGACCTCGCTATCGCGCCTTTAGGAGAGGTTTATGGCAATTCGTCAGATGCGGCCTTACACGGCCACCACGCGGTTCCAAAGCTACATCAAATACCGCGATGTATTGACAACGAACGAGCCCTATAAGGGTTTGTTGGAGGCACTGCCAAAGAAGGCAGGACGTAATAACAACGGGCGTATCGTTGTGCGTCACCAGGGCGGCGGAAACAAGCGCAAATATCGAGTTATTGATTGGAAGCGCACCCGTCGAAATATCGAAGGTGTTGTCACGAGCGTTGAGTACGATCCGAATCGTACGGCGTTTATTTCGCTCGTTCAGTACAAAGACGGTGATCGTCGTTATCATCTCGCGACCAACGGTGTCACCGTTGGAACAAAAATCATGAATTCTGAAGAAGCAGACATCAAGCCAGGAAACAGCTTGCCGATGCGCAAGATTCCTGCAGGTACTGCAATTCACAGCATCGAACTCAAGCCGGGTGCTGGTGCTAAGCTCGTCCGTAGTGCTGGTGGTTCTGCAACTCTTGTTGGTCGTATTGAAGGATACGCACAGGTTCGTATGCCTTCAGGCGAACTTCGCATGATTCCGGAAAGCTGCTATGCGACCGTGGGCACTGTTTCGAACGCTGACCACATGAATGTTTCGCTTGGCAAAGCTGGCCGCGCACGTTGGAAGGGTGTTCGTCCTTCTGTTCGTGGTGTTGCGATGAACCCAATCGATCACCCAATGGGTGGTGGTGAAGGTCGTACATCAGGCGGTCGTCACCCATGTTCACCTTGGGGCGTTTTGGCGAAGGGTTATAAGACCCGCCGTACAGCGCGTCCAAGCGATAAATTCATCATCAGTCGCCGCAAGAAGTAAAAAGAGAGGTTTGAGTTATGCCACGTTCGTTAAAAAAGGGACCATTCATCGATGGCTACCTGCTGAAGGCGGCTGAGAAGAATAAGGGCGCAGGAAAGGTCATTAAGACCTGGAGCCGCCGCTCTACTATCGTTCCTGATTTTGTTGGACTTACTTTTGCCGTTCACAACGGCAAGAAGTTTGTGCCTGTTTATGTGAATGAAAACATGGTTGGCCACAAACTCGGTGAGTTTGCTCCAACACGGACCTTCTTCGGCCATGGGGCTGATAAGAAGGCAGCTAAGAAGAAGTGAGGGGTAGTGATATGAACGCGAAAGCTACGCATTATGCTGCAAAGTGCACGCCCCGCAAAGCGCGACTGCTGCGTCCTTTGGTTAAAGGCAAGACAGCTGCCGCTGCTGTGGCACTTCTCAGCGCGGAACGTCGCGCTGGTTCAGTGGCGACAATTAAATTGATTAAGTCTGCTATGGCGCAACTTCCTAAGGAATTGGCTGCCAACGCGGTTGTGGCTGATTTGGTTGTGAACGAAGGTCCTCGTCGGACGACTTTTATGCCTCGTGCACAAGGTCGTGCCTCGCCGGTGACCAAGAAGACTTCGCACCTAACAGTTCGCTTGGCACTAGGTTGAGAGGGGATTTGCAGTGGGACAAAAAGTAAATCCAATTGGTTTGCGTTTGGGAATCAACAAAACTTGGGATTCTCGTTGGTATAGTCAGCGCGATTTCGCGCGATACTTGAATGAAGATTTGAACGTCCGGAAATTCGTTTCGAAGAAGTACGGTTCGGTCGACGTTGCAGGTGTTTCGAAGATTGAGATTGAGCGGGCTGCGAAACAGCTGCTCGTTAAAATCTACACGGCTAAGCCAGGGCGTATTATTGGTAAGCAAGGTAAGGGAATCGAAACCCTGAGAGACGAGATCAAAGGCTTGCTCAAGCAGCCTGAGCGAGCTGTTAAGGTGGACATCTTCGAAGTGAAGAACGCCGATACTAATGCTCAATGGAGTGCTCTGAACGTAGCGCAGCAGCTTGAGAAACGTATTTCTTTCCGTCGTGCTATGCGAAAAGTAATGCAGTCTGCGATGAAGGCTGGCGCGAAGGGTATCAAAGTGCGCGTATCAGGCCGTCTTAACGGTGCAGAAATGGCACGTACTGAATGGTACATGGAAGGACGCGTCCCTCTCCACACTCTTCGTGCGGACATTGATTACGCTACTGCAGAAGCTCACACCACATACGGCGTTATTGGCGTAAAGGTGTGGATTTTCAAGAATGAAATCTTTGGCAAGGCTGTTCCAGGCAAGGAAAGCCGTACGCCTCGCTCGAATGAGGAGTGATGGACAATGTTAGCTCCAAAGAAAGTTAAATTTCGTAAGTCCCACAAGGGACGCATTAAGGGTGTAGAAACTCGCTGTAATACCGTGGACTTCGGCGATTTCGCGCTGCAAGCAGTAGAGCCAGGAAAACTGAGTTCTCGCCAAATTGAAGCAAGCCGAATTGCCTTGACTCGTCACATTAAGCGTGGTGGTAAGGTGTGGATTCGGGTGTTTCCCGACAAGCCGATTACCAAGAAGCCAGCTGAAACGCGTATGGGTTCCGGTAAGGGCGGTTTGGATCACTGGGTTGCTCCGATTCGTGCGGGTCGCGTTGTGTTTGAAATTCAGGGAATTCCTGAAAATCTCGCGCAAGAAGCTTTTGCGCTTGCTGCTGCGAAGCTCCCGTTCAAGACACGCGTTGTTTCGCGTGCTGCTAAGGTCTGGGAGGTTTAATGAGCTCGAAGAAGAATAAAGAAACGTTGGCTCCAGCGGCTGCCGCTGCACGCAAAGTGGAATTAGCAAAGGAACTCGTGAAGTTCCGCGTTTCGCTCGACCCAAGCGTTATTCAGTCTGGCAAAGGTCCTGTTCAGTTGCGCCGTGAGATTCGCGCACTGGGCCGTGCTGCCAATACCACTGCAAAAAAGAAGTGAGGAATAGGCCGTGACAACGACTGCTAAAGTAACGAAAAACCCTGTGAGAGCTCGTGTTGTTGGTCTCTCTAAGGATGGCAAAACTGCCAAAGTTGAGGTGCCACGTGTTGTGGTTGCTCCTCGCTATGGTAAGCGCCTGCAGCGCGAGATTTCGCTTCATGTTGATGCTGCTGAAGCGAAGGTCTCTGTCGGTAAGGAAGTGATGATTCTTCCCTGCCGTCGGATTTCGAAGACAAAAAGCTGGAAAGTAGTTTCCGTAATCTAATAGTTGAGAATTTAAGAGGTGTATCGTGATTCAACCGGAATCCATCCTGGTAGCAGCTGATAACAGCGGAGCGCGATCACTCAACGTTATTCGCGTTATGGGCGGTTCCTTCCGCCGTTACGCGCGCGTTGGTGACCTTATCGTCGTTTCGGTCAGAGATGCTGTGCCGGGAGGCCGTGTGAAGAAAGGTGAAGTTCACAAGGCCATCGTAGTCAGATGCAAGAAGGAAGTCTCTCGCGTAGACGGTTCGAGCATCCGTTTTGATGAGAATGCAGCTGTGCTTGTGAAGATTGTGAAGAATGAACGTGAACCGATTGGTACACGTATTTTCGGACCAGTAGCTCGCGAATTGCGTGCTCGTAACTGCGGCAAAATCATCAGTCTCGCTCCGGAGGTCTTGTAATTATGGCAACCGAAAAGAACGCACCAGCGAAGAAAGCTGGAGGCAAAAAGGGTGCCGACGCTGCTGCAACAGTTGCACGTGGCGCGCACGTAAAGGGCGCGAAGCCTCGCTACCAGTCGAAGTTTAATGACACTGTCCTTCCGGAGCTGAAGAAGCGCCATAAGGACACGAATCCAATGGAATTGCCAAAGCTGGTGAAGATTGTTGTAAACACTTGCCAGGGTGAAGCAACTCAGAACATCAAGGCTCTTGAGTCTGCTGCGGCTGAGCTAGAAATGATTACGGGTCAGAAACCTCTGATCACTCGCGCGAAGAAATCGATCGCTTCGTTCAAGCTGCGTGCAGGTATGCCGATTGGTGCTTCTGTCACTCTCCGTCGTGAGAGAATGTTTGAATTTTTTGATCGCCTTGTGAATGTTGCGTTGCCTCGCGTGCGTGACTTCCGTGGTGTGTCTCTGAACAGTTTTGATGGTCGCGGGAACTACTCACTGGGACTCCGTGAGCAAATTATTTTCCCTGAAATCGAAGCTGACAAGGTCGATAAATCACGGGGCCTGAGTATAACAATCGTTACGTCTGCGAAGACCGATGAAGCTGCACGTGAGCTGCTAGCACTTCTCGACATGCCATTCCGCAAGTGAGGTTTGAACAATGGCACGCTTAGCAATGATCAATAAAGCGAACAAGAAACCTAAGTTCTCGACGCGCGCACACAACCGCTGTAATCAGTGTGGCCGTCCTCGGGCTTATTACCGTGATTTCGGCATCTGCCGTTTGTGTCTGCGTAAATTGGCTTTGAATGGCCAGATTCCAGGCATGATCAAGGCCAGCTGGTGAGGTGAAAAAAAAATATGAATACAACAGATCCTATTGCAGACATGTTGACTCGGGTGCGCAATGCAAGTCGTGCCGGACTTCGCTACGCGGTTGTTCCTGCGAGCAAGTTGAAAGTTGACGTGACCAAGATTCTTGAAGCCGAAGGGTTTATTCGTGGTTTCCGTCTCATTCGAGACAATGGCCAGGGCAAGATAAAGATTGCGGTTAAGTACAACGAGAATGGCTCTCCCGCGATTCGCGGCTTGGCTCGTGTTTCGAAGCCTGGCTGTAGAGTCTACTCGAGCGTTGCAAAGCTGAAACCTGTTCGTGCAGGACTCGGGCTTGCAATTCTCTCAACACCGAAGGGCGTTATGACCGACTCCACAGCACGTGCGGAGAAGGTTGGCGGAGAAGTTTTGGCTCAGGTTTGGTGACCTGCTGCCTCAAGAAGTGAGAGTGAATTATGTCAAGAATCGGCAAACAACCCATTAAGATTCCGAACGGAGTGACCGTTAAATTGAACGGTCCTGTTCTTGAAGTAAACGGTCCGAAGGGTGCCCTGAAACGTGAAACTTTTGGTCGTATTAAACTCAGCCAAACAGGTTCAGAAGTTGTTGTGCAGCCCGCGCTTGAAGATGGTGCAAATTTTTGGGGACTCTACAGAACCTTGTTGGCAAACATGGTTGAAGGAGTGACAACTGGTTTTTCACGTCAGCTCGAGCTTGTGGGAACCGGTTATCGTGCGGCTATGAGTGGAAAAAACTTGAACCTTACGGTTGGTTATTCTCACCCAGTCAATATGACCCCACCTGTGGGCGTTGCATTTGACGTCGATAAAACAGGTAAAGTCGTTGTTGCTGGCGCTGATAAAGAGCTTGTAGGTCGCGTTGCGGCTCAAGTACGCGGTGTGCGTGAACCAGAGCCGTATCACGGCAAAGGCATTCGCTATGTTGGCGAAGTTATTCAAACGAAAGTCGGTAAATCATCCGGCAAGAAGTGAACGTAAATGTGTCGGCCTGTATGTGAGCAGGCGACGAGGAGAACTTTATGTATCGTGTTGTGAACAGGCGTCGTGTGCGTGAGCTCCGCAAGATGCGCTTCTGGCGTCGTCGCATGACTGACCTCAGTAAGCCCCGCCTGTGCATCTTTAGAAGTGCGCGTCATATCCAGGTTCAATTAATTGATGACAAGGCTCAAAAAGTCCTCGCAGCGGCGACTTCTTTTGAAACCAGCCTTCGTACTTCAGGACTGCGCGGCAAAGACATGGCGAAGAGAGTTGGTGCCACGATTGCTGAGAGAGCCATGAAGCTCGGTCTTACAGACGTGGTCTTTGATCGTAATGGTTTTAGCTACCACGGTCGCGTCCAGGTTCTTGCGGACTCTGCACGTGAATCTGGTTTGAAGTTCTAAGGAAGGTCAAGGAGTAGTCATGCAGGTGAGAACTGAAGAGAAGAAAGATCGATTTGAAGATCGCGTAGTCAGTGTTGCGCGCGTGTCGAAGACGGTCAAAGGTGGACGTCGCATGAGCTTTTCCGCGCTTGTCGTGGTTGGTGACCGCGAAGGCACGGTTGGGTTTGGTCTAGGTAAAGCTGGTGAAGTTCCAGAGGCTGTTCGTAAGGCAGTGGCACAAGCGAAAAAGTCTCTAGTGAGCATTCCCTTGGAGAACCAGACTATCCCGTTCATGGTTCAGTCAAAGTTTGGTGCGAGCAAGCTTCTTATGAGTCCAGCTCCAGATGGTACTGGAATCGTTGCCGGCAGCGCTGTACGTGCAATTGCTGAGCTTGCGGGTATTCCAAACTTGATGGCCAAGATCCAAGGGAGTCGTAACCCGCATAATGTTGTCAAGGCAACGTTTGTTGGACTGCGTCAGCTGACAACTCGCGAAGAATACGTCAACGCACGAAAATGAGGTTAGGCCATGAGAAGCCTTAGTACGAAAAATATCAAAGTCACGCTCCTGAGAAGCCACTCAGGACGCTCGGAAACACAGAAGCGTACGCTCATTTCTCTTGGTCTCAAGCGAATTGGTGAGTCACGCGTGTTGCCAAATCTCAATCCGATTCTTGGTCAGGTCAATAAGGTGATCCAGTGGGTTAAAGTCGAGCCTGCTGAGTAAGAGGTGAAAAGTGAGAATTCAAGATTTGCGTCCGAATGATGGCGCTACTAAAGACAGACGTCGCCTTGGTCGGGGACCTGGAAGTGGTTTGGGCAAGACGGGTGGGCGCGGTGGAAAAGGCCAGACAGCTCGTGCTGGTGGAGGCATTCGCCCGGGCTTTGAAGGTGGACAGACTCCCCTGTATCGCCGTTTGCCAAAGCGCGGCTTCACGAACGTTCATGCAATCGAGGTATTTGCTCTGAATCTGCGTGACGTTGAGCCATATATTGAGGCTGGAGTCCTTGACGGAACTTCGATCGCCGGTGATAAGACCGTCGTGAAACTTTTGTCCGTCGGTGACGTTCCAAAGTCATTGAAGATTGTTAAATCCCTTCGCGTGTCAGGGACCGCACGCGAGAAACTTGGCGCTGCAGGCGTGAAGATCGAGGAGTAAGGACGCGATGGCAATTGCCGAAGAGAGCGGTGAGAACTTACTGTTAAAAAGAGTGGGTTTCACTCTTTTGGCACTCATGGTTTTTCGGTTGGGTGTTCATATCCCAACCCCTGGCGTGAATGCCAAGGCTCTTGTGGCGCTTGCTAATCAGCACTCTGGCGGCCTTCTGAAAATGCTGAATATGTTTTCAGGAGGAGCTCTCAATCAATTCTCAATTTTTGCTTTAGGCGTGATGCCTTACATTTCTGCGAGTATCATCATTCAATTGATGACCGTGGTTGTTCCTTCATTGGAACAACTGCAGAAAGAAGGTGGGGTAGGGCGGCAGAAGTTGAATAGAATCACGCGGACTCTTGCTGTGATTATTGCGCTTCTGCAGGGCTATCTAGCTGCGACTGCGTTGGAAAAGGCGCCAGAAACTGCAGCTGGAGCTGCGGTTTTGGATCCTGGACTCTCTTTCAGGATTCTCGCGTCGCTCCTTCTGACAACGGGCACATGCTTTGTGATGTGGCTTGGGGAACAAATCACCGAAAAAGGGATTGGCAACGGAACGTCGTTGGTTATCTTTGCTGGTATCGTTGCTTATTTTCCGAACGGAATTGGCAAAGTCGTTGAGAGCATGAAAGACAACAGCATGTCGGTCGTCACTGCTCTCGGCCTTGCTATTTTTTTGGTCGCCGTTGTTTTCGGAATTTCCTTCATTGAGCAGAGCTATCGCAAGATAGCTGTGCATTATGCGAAAAGACTTGTCGGCAATAGAGTTATGTCTGGTCAATCGACTCACCTTCCATTGAAGGTGAATATGTCAGGGGTAATTCCGGCGATTTTTGGTAGTACTTTGCTAGCAGTGCCGCTTTCTTTTGGTGGTTTTTTTGGGAAAGTCGAGAGTCCTTGGTTTGCTGCGTTAGGGCCAAATCAGTGGCTACATAATGCACTGTTTGCACTTTTGGTGCTGTTTTTCTGCTATTTCTATACTTCAATTACCTTCAAGCCTGACGATATTGCTGAAAACCTAAAGAAGCAAAATGCCTATATTCCTGGAGTTCGTCCAGGAACCGAGACGGCTGAGGCTTTAGATATGGTTGTAACGAGGTTGACTCTCGCTGGCGCGATATACATGAACCTTGTCTGCTTAATTCCTCAGGTCGTAACGGGTGGCTTTTCTGAGCAGCTTTACGTAGGTGGAACGAGCCTCTTGATTGTTGTGGGCGTCGCTCTTGAAACCGTACGACAGGTGAGCGCTCAACTCGCGACTCAGAAATATGACTCCCTTTTGTTTGCGGGTGGAGGAACCACGCTGGAACCTGGATTTGGTCCAGCTTCGGAACGGAGCCCGACGTGAAGGTGTTTGTTCTGCTTGGTGCGCCAGGGGCTGGCAAGGGAACACAAGCTGCATTGATCGCAAATCGCCTCGGAGCTGTTCATATCTCAACGGGAGCATTGCTCCGAGAAGAGATCAACTGCGGCTCTTTTTTGGGACAGAAGGTGAAGTCGATTGTTGAATCTGGTTCGTTAGTGGATGACTCTACCTTGTTCGAATGTTTTGCGGTAGCACTCACTCGAGCTAGAGAAGCGAACAAGTTTGCACTTCTGCTCGATGGCGTACCTCGCAATCTGAACCAGGTTAAAATTTTAGATGAAGTTCTTCTGAAACTGAGTCTCAAGGTCGACGCGGCAATTGACTTTGAGACTCCAGTCGATGTTTTGATCGAGAGATTGAGCAATCGTTGGACGTGTCAGAAGTGTTCTGCAGTTGTACCTGGGAACTCGGAGGGTTTAGCCCCCTCGTCCTGTGGTTCTTGTGGTGCAACTGATTCTTATGCGCGACGCAAAGACGATGAGCCCTCGTCGGTTTCTCGTCGCCTGAGTGTCTATGCGTCTGAAACGGCTCCAATTTCTGGGGAGTATGAGAGAAAGGGTCTCTTGCGTCGTATCGATGCGAACCAAGAGCCTGAACTTGTTTATCTCGATGTTGGGGCAGTCATAACGAAAAAACTGAAGTGAGTTGTTGCTTGTTCGTAGGAATTGCATTAGCGAACGAGCGCATCTGACTTTGGTCATTGGTGGGATAACTATGGAACGCGATGATCGAATTGAGGTAGAGGGTACTGTCTCTGAAAAGCTGCCCAACAATATGTTCAGGGTTGAGCTTGAGAATGGGCATATTGTTCTGGCTCATGTGTCTGGAAAGATGAGGATGAATTTTATCAACATATTGCCCGGTGACAGGGTTAAGGTCGAGTTGAGTCCTTACGATCTCCAGCGTGGTCGGATTGTTTTCCGCGCTAAGTAAGTTTTGTTTAGATGTGAGGTAATTATGAAAGTTCGTGCGAGCGTTAAGCCAATCTGCGACAAATGCAAAGTCATTCGTCGTGAAGGCATTGTTCGGGTGATTTGCGAAATTAAGAAGCATAAGCAACGCCAAGGTTAAGGTTTTTTGGGGGTATTCCGTGGCACGTATTGCCGGTGTAGATCTTCCGCGTAACAAGCGGATTGAAGTTTCTCTGACTTATATTTATGGAATTGGTCGTAAAACAGCTCAAAAGTTGCTTGACACGCTATCCATTAACCGAGACACACGCGCTCAGGAGCTGACCGATGATCAGGTGAATCTGATTCGTAAAGCGATTGACGGTGGCTTGACTGTAGAAGGCGACCTTCGCCGTATGGTGCAGTCCAATGTGAAACGTTTGATGGATTTGGGTTGTTATCGTGGTCTTCGTCATCGCCGCGGATTGCCTGCGCGCGGACAAAGAACCAAGACAAACGCTCGTACGCGCAAGGGTCCAAAGAAGACTGTTGCTAACAAGAAAAAATAATCGCCAGCTGAAGTGAGTGAGTTATGAACAAGGCTGTTGTCAGCAAAAAGAAGCGCGTAAAGCGCAATGTTCCAGTAGGAATCGCGACGATTTCTGCAAGCTTCAACAACACGATCGTGACATTCGCTGATGTGAATGGCGATGTCGTTACTTGGTCGAGCGCAGGAAGCAAGGGTTTCAAGGGTTCCCGCCGTAGTACTCCGTTCGCAGCACAGATGGCTGCTGAAGATGCTGCGCGAAAGGCAATGGAAAGCGGGATGCGTTCCTGCTCTGTTGTTGTGACAGGCCCTGGTTCGGGTCGCGAATCTGCGATTCGTGCAATTTCGGCAACTGGTATGAAGGTCACGCTTATCAAGGATCAGACGCCCATTCCTCATAATGGCTGCCGTCCACCTAAGCGTCGTCGCGTCTAATAAAATTGGAGATTAAATCGTGGCTCGTTATATTGGTCCAAGCTGTAGATTGTGTCGTCGCGAGGGCGTGAAGCTATATCTCAAAGGCGACCGCTGCTATACAGATAAGTGCGCTGTTGATAAGCGCAAGTCAGCTCCTGGTCAGCATGGAGCACGCCGTAGTAAACTTTCCGACTATGGTAGTCAGCTGCGCGAGAAGCAAAAACTTCGCCGCGTTTATGGAATTCTTGAAAAGCAATTCCGTGGATTGTTCGAGAAAGCGTCCCAGAAAAAGGGTAAGACTGGTGAGTTGCTTCTCCAAGGCTTGGAGCTGCGATTAGATTCAGTTGTTTATCGATTGGGTCTTGCATCGAGTCGCAACGCGGCGCGCCAAGTGGTTCGCCATAATCACATTCTAGTGAATGGCAAACGCTTAAATATCCCGTCTGCTATACTTAAAGTCGGCGATAAGGTGACATTAAGTGAAAGAAGCCGTAACATGGCGCCCGTCTTGGCCGCTCTTGAGGCGACCAAGCGTGAAGGGCATGGAGCACCTGCGTGGTTGAAGTGGGACCATTCCAGTTTTACTGGTGAGGTTTTAGCTAAACCAGCGCGCGAGGACATCTCAGTTCCAGCGCGTGAGCAAATGGTGGTCGAGCTTTACTCGAAGTAACACGGGACGCACCTGTGCGTGCGTTCGAATGTATGCAAGACGGGGTAATTGATGCAGAGCAACTGGAAAGCGCTTGTAAAGCCACAGTTTATTGAAAAAGAAGATGTCACCCCTGTATTTGGTCGTTTTATTGCCAAGCCTTTGGAGCGTGGTTTTGGAACGACTCTTGGCAACGCATTGCGGCGCGTTTTGTTGTCGTCGCTGCAGGGCGCTGCTGTCGTGGGATTGAAAATTGAAGGCGTTGAGCACGAATTTTCTACAGTTCCCGATGTTGCTGAGGATGTGACTGAAATCGTCTTGAATTTGAAAGCTTTGGGTGTTTGGTTGGACGGTGAAACTGAAAAGGTTGCCACAATCGACGTCGCTGGACCGAAGGTTGTGACCGGTGCGGACATTCAAGCCGATGGTTCTCTTCGCGTTCTGGATCCTGACCAAGTGATTTGCACTGTTGGCGCAGGTGGTAAGTTCAAGGCTGAGCTCCATATTCGTGCGGGCAAAGGCTACGTTACGAGCGAGTCAATCAAAGAAGCTGGTTTGCCGGTTGGTGTGATTCCTCTTGATGCAGTGTTTTCACCCGTGCGCCGCGTGAGTTTCTCTGTTGCTGAGACTCGCGTTGGACAGCGTTCAGATTTCAACAAGCTCGTTCTCGAAGTCAGTACGAATGGTGCAGTGTCTCCTGAAGATGCGCTTGCCTATTCGGCGAAGATTTTGAAGGATCAGGTGTCTGTATTCATCAACTTCCAAGAAGCGGACGAAGAAGCGCCTGTTGCAGAAGCAGTCACTGTTGACGCTCGAGTCAACGAGAGCCTGTACAAGTCGGTTGACGAATTGGAACTTTCGGTTCGTGCTGCGAATTGTCTTGAAAACGCTGGTATTCGGTATATTGGTGAACTCGTGATGCGCAGTGAGTCGGAAATGCTGAAGACGAAGAACTTTGGCCGTAAGACGCTGAACGAGATTAAAGATATTCTGGCGGAAATGGGGCTGCATCTTGGTATGAAGATCGAAGGTTTCGATCCTGCCCGCCTCCGCGAACGTGAATTTAAGGCTTAAAAGGTAGGATAGTGCGATGAGACATCGTTTTGGTTATAGAAAGCTGAATCGTAACACGGCTGAGAGAAAAGCTCTGTTGCGCGGTCTTGCAACACAGTTGATTACAAGCGGTCGCATCGAAACGACCGTTGAGCGCGCCAAGGAATTGCGCGGTGTTGTTGAACCTTTGATTACATTGGCGCGCAAAGACTCGGTTGCAAATCGCAGAATTGCTTCAGCCCGCCTTTATGGTTCAGAGGTTGTGAGCCGTTTGTTCAAAGACGTAGCTCCTGCAACTGGTTCGCGTCCAGGTGGTTTTACTCGTATTTTGAAGCTGGGCTTCCGTCCGGGTGACCATGCGCGTCGTGCACTCATTGAGCTTGTTGATGAAGTTAAAGCTTCTGAAGCTAAGTAAGTTCAAAACTATCTGAGCATTTGTTTTTGACTCTCTGTTTTTTTTTGTTCGATCGAAGCAAATTGGCTCGGAATGTTGAAGTGAGCTATAAAAGCCGGCTTTAGGGCCGGTTTTTTTTATTGTTGCTGCCGGTTCGGCGGGCTTTGCTCTTGATGAAATACTTTTACGCGAGCGTGGGATTGAAATATCTCAGTAAAAAAGGCAGGGAAATTTCAAGCGTGTTTTACCGCAATCAGAGTCAGTTCTTTACGGTTGTGGAAAAGATGTTTAATCGCAAGAACCTCAATTCCATTTTGCTTAAATGTGTTTTCAACGAATCTGAGTGTCTGTGAAAGTTCATTGAAGGAAACTTCTTTCAACGTGTGCACAATTAACCCTCCGCACCTCAATGTAGAGGCGAGTCGTGCAACGATTTCGGCTGAGATTATAGCCGGGCCATTCATATCGCATAGGATAGCTGAATATTCTGAGGCATCTTTAATCTCATTGGCATTGATTTGAATGTGACGCACTTTTGGATGTTGTCGAACGGCATGGTTGAGGTTTGCTGGGTCGACAGCTGAAACCTGTGCTCCCCAATTCACGAGTTCTTGAGTCATGCCTCCAGGCGCTGCACCCAGTTCGAGCCAGGTCGGAAAATTTTTGCTCGTGAGTTGTACCAACTCGAGTAGCCCAAGAACCTCATTGATTTTTCCGCTCGCTCGACTAGCGCGGACTTCTTCTTGGGGCGCTGAATTTAGAAAACCGAGTCCACCAACATAAGCCGAGCCAAGATGGAGTCGAGAGTTTGAGCGCCCTGCGAGTAAACCTTTAGGATGAATAAATGCAATTAATATTTCAGCCTGTGAATGTGCCGATTCAGCTGCAATGGTTTCGCTTTTTTTTTCATTTCTGATTTGAATAATTCTGCCCTTGATTCCAATTGCAACACGACGGAGCTGTGGTGTCGCTGACAAGACTTGCAGATCGCTCCATGAACAACCGAGCTTATCTACAACCCCTTGTGCCGCTCGTTCGACAAAACGTTCAGCAAGTGGGTTTGTTGGCCATTGGTGCTCGATTGGACATATCCAGCGAGGAAAGGCGGATTTGAGGAGTTGAGTTGATGAGATGGGCTCAAAGAATTCTGCAATATAAAAATCACGTCCAATATTTTTCAGCGAGCTGAGGATACTTGCGTCCATTGCTGGATTGTTGTCCTGTTGGGCGTCTGACTTTGCGCTATTTTGGCCTGCTGGCTGTGCTCCTGGCTGTGCTCCTGGCTGTGCACCTGGACGCATTTTTTGCTTTGCTACTGGTGCAACATTTGAAGAATTTTGTGCTCGGATTCTATTAAGAAAATAAGATTTCCACGTCTCAACGGCTTCGCTGCTCATTTGCGTAATCCAACGAAAATGCTGAAAGGGAGATTCAGGAACAAGGTTTCTTAGCTTGGCAAGGTTTTGTTGGCCAGCATCAGTCGATGAGTTTTCTTCAGCCAAAGATTGTTGCAACGATTTTCCTTTCAAAGTTCAAGCTCTCCAATGAAACTCTCAACGCTTTTTCGGAAATTCCCTGAAAGAATTTCAGCAGCGAGGCATTCAATGTCGTCCGCTAACGCTCGGTCAACATCGAGGGCTTTCGAATAAGAGCGAACAAATTGATAACCAGCACGAACCCCCAAGCCCCCTTGAAGTGGAAGGTGGAATTCAAGTCCTTGCGATGCTGCAAGAGATTCTATTGCCAGAACGCGAGATGTGTTTTGCAAAACCTTTTGAAGTTTGAGGGCCGAGGTCATTCCCATACTTACGTGGTCTTCTTGTTCCGCCGATGTTGGAATGGTGTCAACGGAGGCCGGATGGCAATGAACTTTATTTTCGCTCACAAGTGCGGCCGCAACCACATGAGGGATCATGAAACCTGAATTGAGACCTGAGTCTTTCATGAGAAAAGCAGGTAGACCACTCATGTGCGGATTCACGAGTTTGTCGATGCGACGTTCAGAAATGCTTGCTATTTCTGCGATTGCTATTGCCAAATAGTCAAGCACCATGGCCACGGGTTCTCCATGAAAATTACCACCGCTGAGGATTTCATTAGTTTCGAAAAAGACGAGCGGATTGTCGGTACTCGAATTTGCCTCAATTAATAGAGTGCTCAGAACGTGATCGTATGCATTACGAGCTGCGCCATGGACTTGCGGCGCGCAGCGAAAAGAATATGGGTCTTGCACCTTCTTGCACTGAGAGTGACTTAAGCGAAGGCCGTCATCGGCCAGAATTCGGCGCATGTTTGCGGCTGCTTTTTGCTGACCAGCATGTGGTCTGACCGCCTGAATTTCGGCCCTAAAAGCAGTTGCTGTGCCCAAAGTTGCATCCAGCGACATAGCCAAAGTGATATCGGCCGAACAGAGCAGATGTGCAGAGGTATCAAGGGCAAGTAGGCCGATGGCGGTCATGACCTGAGTCCCGTTGATAAGGCATAAGCCTTCCTTGGCTTCGGGCGAAAGTGGTTCGCGGCCAAGCGAATTGAGAACCGCGAGACTGGGCTGAACTTGACCCTGCCATTCCACTTGTCCTTCGCCTATGAGAGCCATGGCGAGATGAGCCAAAGGAGCTAAATCTCCACAGGCACCAACCGAGCCTTGGCTCGGGATGACGGGATGGATGTCGTTGTTCAGGAAGAACTCCATCTGTCTGAGGGTGGCTTCGCGAACTCCCGAATTGCCTCTCAGCATTGTTTGGAGGCGAAGAACTATGATTGCCCGGACCACCTCACGTGGAAGCGGCGTGCCAACTCCACAGGCGTGGGAACGGATTAAATTCATCTGAAGCTGTTTGAGATGATCGGCGGGGATGCGGACGTCTGCCAAGGCTCCAAAACCGGTATTTATGCCATAAATTGTTTCACCGTTGCCGAGACGGCTTTCGACGCAGAGGCGAGCTTGGCTGACTTTCTCGACTGCATGCGCGGCCAGGGTAATTCGTGAATTGTGGCGGGCAACCGCGACGAGTTGATGCAAAGTCAGTGAATTGCCATCGAGTTGGACCAGAGCTTCGGGAATGAACTGACCGGGGAAAGAGTTGATTTCAAATCCAAAATGGTTCTCATTTTTTTTCGACATGGCCGACCTCTTTGAAGTTTCTTGCCGTCATCGATAGACTCTTGAGACACAACGAGCAGGGGAAAGACCATGGCGTATCGGACGCGCTCAAAATACACATCCGGTGGAGGTGTTCTTGCATTTTTTGAGCAAGTCTCACGGTTCGTCTCTCTTTCTGTTGTTGGCTGGATGACGCTTTCGCTGTTTTTCATCCTTTTTGCGGCAGATGGCAAGATCACGGACTCATTCGACCTCCATCTTTTCAAAGGGCTGTTCACGCAGTGGAAGTTGTTTTGGACTGTGGTTGTTCTGCTGGCGCTGAATGGTTTGTGGGGTGCGCTTGTTGCGCTTCCAGCCGCGATGGTTTTGTTTCTGAGCCGGCAGTATTTGGATTTTCAGGCGACGCGCGCATCGAGAAGATCGGCAATTTTTCGAATTCAGTTTGCAAAAAGCCTGCCTGTCGCAATTTTGATTCTTTCTCATGTTGCCGCATTGGTACTTAATTTTATCGCAGCTCCCCAGTTGACTCGCAGCTGGTTCCGCGAGGGGAATAGGTTTTCGACCATGCTGGCGGGAGGGCATTTTGTAATGACTTCCTTAACTAGAAGTTCGGTCATTACTAATCAATTACCTAAAAAGCAGTTGCACCTAAAGGAAAAAAATGCTGCCGGCAAAGACGCGTTGAATAGGCGAGTCTATATTTTCATGCTTCCTGCAGAACAAATAGAAAGTGAAGAATTTATTTCAGAGCAATCAAAGATTGCGGACGCGGTGCGGGTGCCGTTTGTGATTCCGAAGTCGTCGGTCACTGAACAAGTAGACTCCTTACTTTCAAAAGTAAGAGGGCCCACCGCAGAGCTAGCGAGAAAAACTCTTTCGCAACCGCGAAATTACTCAGAAGTTATTGCAGCAAAGCAATCTAAAACCATTGTCTCGATGTCCCCACAGCTTCGTTTTGGAAGCCAGCTTGCAGGATATGGCAGTGAAAGCTTGGGCAACTTTAGAGATGTATTTTTGCTTCAAGAAGCTCAACGTCGCATCGTTCTTTCACAAGTTCATTTCTTCGCAGTTTTTCGAATTCTTGATGGTGTTGGTTCGCTGAACCAGAACCTCGGTTGGTTGAACTTGATTGCTGATGATGTCGCTCGACTGCGTTCTATTTCGAATCTTGAAAGGTCAGGCTTCGGCAGTGCGAACTCAATCACTATTGTTCAACTTTCGGGCCTAGAAAGCACTTTTGCTGGAGTGCAACCTCCATTTCGTCCCATCGGTTGGTCATCGCAGTTAACAAGCTATGAAAAGCGCATGATCAATAAGAATATGATTCGTGAAATTGTCCAGTTCCTGCAGGACTTAGGAGCTGCTGAAAATTCTCTGTGGGTTATTTTGCCATATGCGGATGACAAAAGGCTCAATCCGAGAAGTTTTGCTTTGTTTTCTGGGCAGCTGTCGGAGTTGCATGATCAAGCAAAAACAAACTCCTCGCATTTGGGTTTTCTCGGAGACGAAGTTGCTCGTGAGATGAGTCGTTTTCTTTCGGAAGGCAAGGAATCTGCCGAAATTAAGAGTTCTCAGCGAACGATTGCCACTTCAATATCGGGTAAATCGGGATTGTTGGCGCCGCGTGCACGGCTTGAATGTTTTGAGACTGAAGTAGACTTCAGTGACCCGGGGTTTAGTTTTCAATCTTCAGAACGTCGTGAGCGGAGTTTGGGCGAACTTTTGAATTCACTGCCTTTGCTCCCGGATTCTGATTTGGCATTTCTCACGCGAAGTGCCTCTAGTCTTATCTCGAGAGATCTCGGACTCGGCTTTATTTGTCGGACAGCATTTCAGTCCATCGAAGAGACTTATCTTTTGAAATATAAACGTTCTGATAGTGTTGGTCCGATTCTTTCTCTCAATAGAATGGGACCATCTGTCCTTCTTGCAAGACCTGCCTCTCAATTCCCAGATTCCTCAAGCAACTCAAAAGTGCGAGGAGGCCTTGAGCGAGAAAAATCGGATGAGAGTCTCGCTGCGTTGCAGAGCGACGTACTCGATGAGTTTACCGTTCACCAGTATGTTCCAGTTGTTGGAAGCGAGGCATCGGGGGAGCGGGCCTGGGGATGGCGTCGCATGGATGAACGGGAAGTTAAAGGTTTTTTTGGCAAACACGAATTTGATGCCTTGGAAGCAATTGAGCTTTCCGCGCGTGCGAGGATTCACTGAATGTCGCGTCGATCGCGTTTTAGATTCAATTTTTTTCTGAGCTCGACTGTTCTTGTTTTGCTCATGCTCGCGGGAGCATTTTTATTGATCCAACGGTACCCGTGGCCAACTTATTTGACAGATTTTTCACTTGCGAGAGAGTCTACGTTTGTATCGTATTGGCCGCTGCCGGCACTCGAAGAGGATAAACAAGAGAGAAAGAAGCTACGAAGGTTTCCGAAATCTGAGCAACAGCGACGATTGGGAGTTCTCATGCGGCGCATGGATTTTCTGAACGTTCCTTTGTTTGATTTCTTTCTCGATCCGGGCTTGCAGGTTCTAACTCCTGAACTTCCGACGGGTGCTTCGCCAGCAAGTCCGCTGATTTGGCCATCACTTCCGACTCGTCGAAGATTAGGCTCGGAAGATTCTTCATTCAGAGACGTGAGATATATTGTTCTGCCAAACTCCTCTGGCGCGCAATGCATCGAAGGTATTTATTTGGTTGCTGGAGAGGAGTTAAAGGTGAGCCTTCCTCTGGCTCGCAACAAAAGAAGTGTGATGTTTAATGTATTGCCACTAGCTCCGTCTAATTTGCGTGCATGGCTTGGACAATTCAGCTGGGCGCGGCAATTCACAGATGCTGAAGTGAATCGCCTCCATACCGTTTCTATTCCGATCAACGATCCGTCCGCCAATGCGTTGCGTTTGAATTTGGGGAACGGCAATTTGGTTCTGACATCGGGTGCAATTACGCAGTGGGATCGTTCGGGGCGCTTGCCAATTCAGATTGGTGGTCAAAGTGGGATTTGGAAGTCGGCAAACGAGAAGGCGGGGTTGCGAGAGGACTTGGCTGTTGCGGATGGTGCTCTTGACGAGGCTCCCGAAGACACGGCTGCGCTGAGTAGTTCAATCTCTGCAACGACCAATCAAAGCATAGATTCTTCGGCAACAACGAATAGTCAGCCACCTGTTCCGACAGCTGTTCCGACACCTGTTCCGACACCCTTGCCAGCGGTTAAGGCAGAGCCTGGTTCACGAGTGGCCAAAGATTCGCGTGCAAGCAAAACTGGTCCAGTTATCGAGCGCGATGCGAAGGGAAAAGCAAAGTTTTCATCATCAATCGAAGATCTTCTCGATCCAGCTTCGGTGAAATTTAATTCTGTCGTTCCGGTTCCCGGAATAAAGACAGTGGCTCTTGGCTACAATGTCTTATTTGTTCAACTTGATCCCGCTTTCAATGACGTTCTGAATGACGAAGTGCTGATGACTGCTTTGGCGCCAAATCTGCAGAGTTATTTGTCGCATGCATTGACCATTCCCGTTGAACTGCCAAGTGTTTCTTCGGGCGGTCAGCTTTTTCAGCATGGCATTGTTAGACAATTTGCTGACTACATCCCACTTGATCTACCAATTCTGACAAAGGATTTAATAGCAGGACGAGGGGTTTTTAATCTCTATCAGCAGTTCCGAAATTTCGGATTTAAGGTCGTTAGTTTTGCCCCGCCTAGTGCACTTTCCTTGCCCGACGCACTGTCGCGCGGGCACGAGGTGCCAAAGGTTGAAGGGCGTTGGCTCGATAGCAATGATTGGAAATTTGTTGCTCGCCGAAAAGAGCTTGATCAACAAAACGAACCTGCAACAGGCTTGGAAGCGATTTTTAAAAGCGAACGGGCTGCGACTTTTTCGGCGATGTCTGAAGGCGATTATTCAAAGATGGCGGAATTGCTTGAGGGACTTGAACGCGAAAGTGATGCGATTCCTGATTGGCGGGCAAATGAGCTTTCACTTGTGAGTGCAAGAAAGCAGTATCTGCCGAGATTATTAGACAGCTTTCAGCGCTGGACAAAAGAAAATAGTCAGGTGCGTTTCTTTTCGCATGTGTATTTGCAGAACGATGATCAATCGTTGCGTCCGTCTCTGAAGGATTTTTTGAAGGTTCTGAGATTTAAGAAATTCAAGACGCTCGCATTTCCTGGTTCGACAGAGCGACTGGCACGCATTGTGCTGCTTGATCGCGTCTTTGGGCAATTGCAAGATACATTAGTTGCTCGCCGGATGTTTCATCGCACCGTTTTTGCCGCGCTTGTGCCCGGATACTTTTCTGAAAATCGAAATGGAATGAATCAAGGCCGTTTTGTATTAAGTGTCCCAGGATTGCTTTCACGCCGGAAAAAGCTTGATCACCCTCACAGGTTTGATGATGCTTTGTCGACGTTGGCGCAAACTGTGGGCGTTCAATTGAGCAAATATGATTCTGACGGCCGAGTGCTTTTCCGAGGAGAACCTCTCGAACGTGAGAAACCATCTGAATCAGCTGGCGCCATTGCTTCCAATCAAGCCGAGGCAGAATCGCAGGCAGCTCAGGCTTCGGATGATTCCAGCAGCCAGGCTGAAGAGCGTTCTGCGACGACAGGCGGCCAAGCAAAGCAGCCGACGGATGCTACGGTTCCCGTCGCTGAAAGGTTGCAACCGCAACAAGTCAGCCGTTTTAGAATGATCGTTCTTCCGCGAGCTGCCGGCTGCCAGCCGTTTGAGTGGAGTGCCTCGAGTCCCTATTTTGGTCTGACTTCAAGTCAGCCCATCGTTGAGGAACCATTGCCACGCGGACGTGTGATTCGAGTCTTCCCCTGTGGCCTGCGTGATCAGGTGATTGAATTGAGTTGGTTCCAGATGCACCAAGGTCCGCTGCCATCTGGCGCAAGTGCTGCAAGTGTCTCGCAGTGGTTGGGTGGTTCTTTGCGACTTGCCTCGACGGAAAGTGCGCATGAGAGTCAGGATGCTCCGCTGTTTTTGGTTGGGCCTCAAGCCCTCAGCTTAGATTCACTGCCCATGCGACTCAGGCGATTTTCGACCAACGAGGTGCCGCAGCTCTTTGATATGGTTTATCGGACAACTGTTGGGCGTGAAACTTTGGCACGAGTTTTAAATTTGAATTCGCAGATGCAGAGCCCTCAAATGGCAGCCCGGACCTTGGTTTATTTTTTCCGCGAACCGGTGCGTCGATAATGATTCGAATAAAAAAGGGAGCCGGGCGTGGGTCAACGAGAGGCATGGCGATGCACGCGCCAGGGATTTCCCTGCTGTTGCGGCATTATTAAGATGTCGTTGATGTTGATGTGATTGGGTTGTTTTAATGCAAACAGGATACTTTCTGCGACATCACCAGCATCAAGTTCATTGACGCCTTCATAAACAGCTTCGGCGCGTTGAACATCGCCGTTGAATCGGACAAGGCTAAACTCAGTGTTAACCATTCCGGGCGAGATCATGATGACCCGAATACCGTGCTGAATTGTTTCAAGCCTGAGAGATTCGTGGAAGGCTCGCAATGCGTGTTTTGATGCGCAGTAAACGGCACCATTTTCGTAAGCTGTATGAGCAGCCAAGCTTGACAAGGCAATGATGTCGCCTCGACCAGTGGTTGTCATTCGCTGGACAACGGCCTTGCTTAATTTGAAAGCTGCATTGACGTTCGTGTTGAGCATTTCAGACCAATCAGCAGCTTCGGCATCAACAACTGAGGAAAGACCTTTTGCAAGGCCCGCATTGTTGAGGAATATGTCGGACTCGAGCGCTCCGGATTGCTCAAGTTGGCTGATTGCATCTGCGGAACAGACATCAAGACAATGAATTATTACGTTAACAATGGGATTCAGATTCAAGAGCTCTAATTTAAGTTCTGTCAGGCGCTCTTTGCGTCTTGCGACAAGATGAAGGTGGCAACCTTCCAGGACAAGGCGAACGGCAGTTGCCAGGCCAATTCCGGAGGAGGCACCTGTGATAAGTGCAGTTCGACCCTGCAATGATGAAGAGCGAACGCGCATCGACTGTTCAACGAGGTGTTTGATCATCTTTGGGCCTTACTGAATGGAAGCAACGAAATCATTGACCGCACGGCGGAACAAGCTCACCCGTTCGACGCTTTGGCTGTAGGCATGTGCTGCGTTTAATGATTTTGAGACTGGCGTGCAAACCGAAATATAAAATTTAATTTTAGGTTCCGTTCCGCTCGGACGCATGGAGATTTTGCTGCCGTCGGCAAGTTCGAGCTGGAGAACATCTGATTTAGGGAGGTCTGCAAAGGGAATCGGCTCGGCGAATCCATTGTTTTTGCGGACGCGCTTGTTCTGGAGTTGATAATCGACGAGGGCTTGCACGGGTGTTCGAGCAAATTCTAGGGTTGGCTGATTGCGCATTGCTTGCATTAATCGGCCAATTCGTAATGCTCCTTCCTCGCCTTCGAGATCGACAGTAATAAGATCTTCCTGCCAAGCTCCGTAATTTGCAAAGAGGTCAAGAAGCTCGTCGCAGTGGGTTTTGCCATTGTTTTTGAATGACGCTGACATTTCTACGGCTTGGCAAAGTGCACCAATGCCATCTTTGTCACGGACGTAGTCGCCCGGCATAAAGCCAAAGCTTTCTTCAGTGCCGAAGAGATATTTTCGATCTGAGAGGCCTTGTCGTTCCCATTCATTTACGACTCCGGCGATCCACTTGAAGCCTGTGAGCGTATCGAAAATTTCGACACCGAAATGGGCGCAAATCCGGGAATGGAGATCGGATGTGACGATGGTCTTGATAATTTTATGTTCAGGCTTAAGTGAGCCAAGTCGTTTGCGCGTTGAGAGTATGTAATTGATGAGGAGGGCACCGGTTTGATTGCCGTTTAAAAAAACATAATCGCCAAAGGCCTGGTGTTTGAAGGCACCTTGTGCTGCCTGTGGATCGCGAATGACAAGGGCAAGACGATCAGAATCGGGATCGGTTGCGAGAACGATGTCGGCTTTTAATTGGCTTGCTTGCGCGATGGCGAGTTGCAGGGCTGAGGGTTCCTCAGGGTTCGGCTTTTTAACAGTTGGAAAACGGCCGTCAGGTGCCTCTTGCTCTGCAACGATATGCAATTTTGAATAGCCCCATTCGGCGAGTGCGCGACGTGTGGGTTGTGCGCCTGTCCCATGGAGAGGTGTATAGACAATGCTGACATCTTTTTGCTGCGAAGGTTCCAGTTGGAGTGCTTTGACCTGTGCAAAATAAGCATCGATGGTCTTGTTTGGGACAGACTTTATCAGACCCTTTTGCCGTGCTTCTTCATAGGTTAGGAATTGAGCTTGCGAATAACGCGTAACTGCAAATACTTCTGCCAAAATTGATTTGTCGTGCGGTGGGGTGATTTGTGCACCATCTTCCCAGTAGACCTTGTAACCATTGTATTGTGGAGGGTTGTGACTCGCGGTGATGCAGAGTCCCCCAATGCAGCCGAGATATCGAACGGCATACGACAAGCATGGAGTGGTTTGGATGGTGTCGAAAAGATAAACTTGGATATTGTTACCTGCGAGGACTCCTGCGGCCTGCTCAGCGAAAAAACGCGAAGAAAGTCGGCTGTCGTATGCGATAACGACCCCGCGTTGAAGTGCTTTTGTGCCCTGTTTGAGTATGTAGTTCGCGAAACCTTGGGTCGCTTTCCGAATGATTGGTCCATTCATTCGATTGCTACCCGCTCCGACGACACCACGAAGGCCACCCGTGCCAAATTCAAGTTCACGCCAAAAGCGGTCGCGAAGTTCAGCGAAATTTTCATTGGCAATGAGGTTTTCGATTTCGACTTTGCTGTCGCTTTCAACAGAGGAATCAGTGAGCCAAAGTGAGAGTCTTCCGCAACTGTCTCCGAGTTGTTGTTTTATTAAATCTGAAAATGGTTGCTGCGTCATTTCAATTGTGCCTTTCTGAGCTCGACAATGTTTTCCGATACCGAGTTCAAAAACTTCTGAATTTTGACCCGAGTAAAGCTGTCAGTCTCTGGATATCGGGTTAGGATATTTTCGAGAATTTGTTTGCATTGAGCGAGGCTGTCAAGCTTTGCTTGCTTGTCTGAGGAGATTGTTCCCTTTTGATAAAGCTCGTTCGCTTTTCTGCGCAGATCGCGGACATGCGCTTCCGATGCTTCACGCCTTAAACTGCGTGTTTTATCGTTCTTCATGGCATCGGGAAGGCTATCCAGTGCTTCCACTGCCTCGCCAGGCTTACCTTCGTTGAGAGCGAGTCGGGCGACCTGAATGACGCGATCGGCAGATACATCGCCTTTGTCGTTGAGCGCTGTGTTGCCTGTCCCAGAAGAAGGAGGGCATTGATTGGCGAGCGACTCTCCTGGTTGCGACTTTCCACCGACCGGTGGTCCGACAATCGAGTCGATTCTGGCTTGGTGTGCTCGAGATGGGAAGATGCGTCGAATTCTCGCGGTCAACTCTTCACTGGCGAGAGAATCGTTTTTCAGGCGAAATTCTTCGAGAGTTGCCAATTGACTGGCAAATGACAGTTCGAAAGCTGAAAAGATTTTCAACCGGGCAGCAAGGAGTTTGTCGCGCACGCTTCCTGATTGGATCTGAGAGAGGAGATCGTCGAGCATGTTGAGCGCGCTCGCCTGAGTCAGTGGGTCTGCCAAGTTACTGCGAATTTCCTTGAGCAGAACCGCTTGACCACCGGTGAGAAGTGAATCGAGACCTTGAAGTTCGGACTTTATCGCTTGTCCCGAAACAAGGGTCATAAACTGAAGAGCCGATTGGCTCAGTGCCTTGCCGTAAGCTGCGCGTGCAGCGGAATAATCGCCGGCAGAGGCAAAGCTTTCGGCGCGCAAGGTTTCAAGAAAGCCTGCATCAAAAAGAGGTGACTCGAGCTTAAGCGATTGCTCTATGGCAACTTGAACTTGATTGAGGAGTTCTTTGTCTTGAGGATTTTTTTGGTGGGCACACCAGGCGATTGCAAGCATGGCGCTGTTTGAATAACTGTCAGGAGGTGCAATGAGTTGGCTCTGTAAGTTTTGGATGGTTGAACAATCTCGTTTTGCTAGAGCCGATTCAAATTGGGTCACGAAAGGCATCGATGCGGCAGTTGTTTGAGCAGACGGTGATTTGCTTGTTTCATCATGGGGCGTCTCCGTTTCGTTGGCGAAGAACAAGCCCACAGATGTTACCAGTCGCTTGAGAGACCAATCAAGTAACGCCGCTCTTTCGTTGCTTTGCCATCGGTAAAGACTGCAGCTTCGTAAGTTGTCCCCTCGAAGGTGAAATGCGGCATTGGAATGCAAAAGCCGAGCGACGTACGGGTGTCATTGAGTCCGGCTCGGAGTGAAATCGCGCGACTCGAAAGTGCGTTGCCAGAGTAGATTTCGATTCCAGCATGGGTGAGTTGGTTGATGTTTACATCGCGAAAACCATAGTTTTTTCCTGCTGTAGATATCGGTAAAGGGTAAGCATCACCAGAGATTTTCATGTTGAGCCGCAGAGCGCCTAGGCGCATGCGTGGAATAATGCTGAGACCAGCGCGAATTTCGGTTGGGTCGAGACGAGTTGAAGGGATGCCATCTTGCACTGAACCAACGCGCTTTGCGCCACAAATTGACTGAGTTTTACCTGTCGCTGGATTCAAGTAATTATCCACGCATGAGGTGGGCAGATTCAGGATGCTAAGCCCGAAGGTTGGTAACCAATAGTCTCCGGCAGTGATGCTCACCCCCAAATCGAAAGCTGTTGAGGTGGTCTTATAAGATGAGCTTTTTAGGCTGCTAAGAAGTGTTTTTGAGCTGACAATATCGACAAGATTGTAGTTACTTTGTGTGCTCCAGCGGACGTTTGGACGTGCCGTAATGCCAAGTGACATGGAACCACTCCGCGAGGAGAGGGTTGCATTCAATGCCGCAGTTGCGGTGGTTTGGCTGGTGATCTGCCGTGAGAGACCGCCATCGCTGCTTGGAGATGCGGTAAAAGTCGAGCGTATCGGAAGACCAAAGAAATAGCTGGGTCCGCCGCGTTCGCCCAAGACTGTCCAGGGTAAAGTTTGAAATTCTAGGTAACTTCTTGAGGTTGCTGATGATATTGCAAAATCGCGAAGCCATGCGCTTGGTTGAAGGCCTTTTCCTTTCAGAGCACGCAAGGCAGCCTGGTTACCACCCAAGACAAGATTGGGTGCTTCGATCACATCAATAGCTTTGCGGCTGCGTGGATTGCGGGTTTTCGCGAGGGCTGCGGGGTTTGAATAAAGTGCATCTTCATTGACGGCATGGCCGGTCTGACTTCCGCCAAGAGCACGTGAATAAGTAGAGCTCCAAGAGTTGTTCCAATCTTCGGTGGAACTCGTTTCAGACTGGGCGTTTGCCAAAGCCGAGGGAAGCAAAAGTGTTGAAGCAAAAAGCAGCGTTGCAATTGCGCATCCGGCGTTTGGATTCGCAGCTGTTCGTGCTAAAAATGTGGCTCGACACCCGATCACGGCTAGCCCTCCTGAGATTTGGATCGGAGTCTTCCGTGAAAAGCTGAAATAAAGATAAGTTGACGCTGCACTGCAGTTAATTGCGTGCTCGTCGCGAACCCACGGGATTAATTTATGTCACTCTTTCCGAAGACTCTCACAGATATCCTCGCAAACTCTTCGCTGGCCAGGCAGATCATGCCGATCGAATCGTGCAAGGATTTCCATGATTGGGTTCGAATTCAGCCCAAAATCGAGACACATGTGCATCTTGAGGCCGCCGTGTCGGCTGATTTCTACAAATCACTCACGCAACCTGAATCATGGCGCGAGTCGCTGCCTTGGGAACGCGCACCTTTTTCAGATTTACGTGCCTTTATTATGGCGTGGGTTGATTTGTCGCGAGCCATGCGCACCCTGAGTGATTTTGAGAAACTTGCCGAACAATTTGTTTATGAGCGGGTCAAAGAAAATATTCGATATACAGAAGCATATATTTCCCCAGCCGACTTTTCCTTAATCAGGAAACGATTCGCAATTGCACCTGAGATATTTGCATTTGATGAGGTTTTGCGAGCCTATAGTCGAGGTTTGAAAAGCGGTCTTGCAAAAAATCCAGGCTTCGAGGTGCGACTGATTGTGGATACGCTCTGGATTTCAAACGCTGATGAGAGAGAAATTATTTTTTCTGCACTGAAAAGCTCGCGCAGTGAGGCTGACTTTTTCGACCCACAGGGTCAGCATTATTTGGTAGGTATTGGCTTGGGTGGAGCTGAATCACACGGTGATTTAAGTGGCAGACTTGAGTTCATTGAGCGTGTCCGTGCGCTTGGGTTTCGGGTTGATATTCACAGCGGCGAAGGAGTTGATCCCGAACTCCATCGCGAGTCTGTTGAGAAAGTGTGTCCGGATCGGGTTGCGCATGGGTTTTCGGCGGTGAGTGAAAATTTCGTTTTCGACGCAAATGTTGTCATGTGCCCTGTGAGTAATTTGCTGCTGAAAACATATGTTGGAGCTGCGCAAAAGCATCCAGTTTTTGATCTCTTCAAGAAAAAAGTTCCCATTGCGATAGGCTCCGATGATCCGCTTCTTTTAGGGCATACATTCTCACTTGAATATGCGTTTTTGCATGCTTTGAGCGGTGATGGAGAAGATTTTTTTAAGGAAACTCAAAAAAATGCTCGGGAACGTCTTTTCGCTCCCGAGATTTTCCAACGCGTGCAACACTTTTGCTAAATTTATGAGGCCAAGGCCAACATTGATTCAAGCGGCGTTGGTTTCATGCCAACTTTCGCAGGTTTGATGTTTTCTTTGATTTTCTTCATCTTAACGAGAGGAACGACGCGAGTTGACTTCTTGCCGTCGGATGCGAGCGACTGCAAGCTTGCTAGTAGATCTTCAATAATAACATTTTTCGATGGCCTTTGCCCACGCAAAATAGTCTCCACATGCAAGAGCTCATCCTGCAGAAGTTCTTTTGATACTTCAGCAAAAAGTTTGAGGTGTTTTTGCAGGACTGCACAAAGATTCTCTGCGAGTTGTTTTTGTGAAACATCTGCAGCAGCACGAATGAGTAAAGCGAGGTGCTGCGCAGTCATTGATAAACATTGATGATCGCGTGAAACCCAGTCGGAATATGACGCCATGAAGCTTGGAAATTCATCGGGATGCTTGAGCATATAATGACGAAGAACACTGTGGCTCATTTCGGCCAAGGCGGGTGCAGCTGAGAAGAACGTACTCAAATGATCGGCAAGGAAAAAGAACGCTGCATTGCCTCGTTTTTTCTGCTCGAAAAAAGCACTCAAGAGATCATCAAGGAGACTTTGGCCAAATCGACTTATAATCCGATTTAATTGACTCGTTGTGTTTGAATTGATTGGACACTTGGAGAGATAATGAAGGAGCGATACTCGGATTGCATTGTTATTGACGTTGCTTCTAGCAAGCAAACTTGTTGTTACGTATTCCACAACCCGCGCTGCTCCGTGTGGATCGAGTCCGCTCTGGCCCGCGCGCTCTGCGACCATAAGTCCAAATTCTGTCACTAAGACCAACACAGCTTGGCCGATTGAAGTTTTGCTTTTGTGGTCGGAAAGTTCAATGTCAGACAAGTGAAGCATTGCCATGGAAATCTCTCGGTAAAAATCAGCGTCTCGAGAGACTTCAAGCAGCGCTTTTAAAAAGGATAGGCTTGTATCCCAATCTTTTTCATGGGCGAGACCAGCTGCTACGAGCCAGATTGTACCTTCAAGATGTTTTTGCTCATCATAAAGATGTTTTAAACGCATTGCAGCCTGTTTGACGATCTCTTCCCGCGACTGAGGCGTCGAAAATTTAAAACCGCGCAAAAAGTTAAGCTTGTGTGTGTCGCTCGAATGAGGCTGTTGCGCTGCCACATCGTTGATTTCTTTAAGAGCAGCATCAATTGCTTGAGTTGGTGTCAGCTCTCTCAGGTGGTGAGACATAACAAGTTCTCCCTCTCGGATGTGGACTCAATTTGCCTGATGGCGCTTGACGTAATCGACAATGCGCGCGCGAGACGTCTCGTCGAGCCCGCGCAACTCGAGTCCGTATCCAACGTGCAAGCCATTTTCGCGAGCTTGTCGAACGACAACGGCACGAAGATGCATTGGCTTACCGAGCCCTTTGCCTTCTTTTAACGTGAGTTTGACTTCATCGTTTATTTTAAAAACCGCGTCTCCTGTCTCGAAATACAAGCCCGAAATTGAAATGTTTCTGATGTGCCCAGTGGCTACGTTTTGATCGTTGTGAGCAACCACGAGTTCCTGAATTGCTGCTCGCGGGGCTCTGCGGCCTTGATTGCTGTGATCTGAAATAGGAACTGAAACCAGATGTGATTTTGCTGGTTGACTGAGTTCATTGACCTCAGCGAGAGGGCGCCAATCGGTGAAACCTTCTCGATAAACAAAGTCTGTGCCTTTTAGCGTTCCGCTCGAAATAGCAGAACGCAGCTCGTTTTCGGTCATGGGGCCGACTTGCTGTTCGTTCGCATAATAAAACCAAATTCTTTCGTTAAGAGCCGCACCCATGAGCAAAATCCCCCCAAATTTGTCTTTGAGCGAAAATCATAAAGGTCATCGGAAGGTCTTGGGGGGAACTTGACGATAAATTGGTGTTCACTAATAAAACCAGCTTTATGGCTTTGGTTTTAGCCAGTTGGCTTTTTGTGTTGATTTTAGAATGGTGACTGGCGTCTCACAAGAGAATAGTTAAAAATAGCGGGGCGGAGGGTTGATATGAGCCTGATTCTTCGGAGACTTGGACTGGGGCTGGTGCTTTTTTGGGGGTGTTTTGCTTCGAAAAAGGCTTTTTCGGCTCAGGGCGTCCAGAGCACAATCGGTTCCGTAGGCGAGCCCTCTGGCATTGGCTCTGAGTCGGAATATTATCAAGTTTTGGGTCGTCTTGAACAAATGGATGCCAACGGCCACCGCGCAGCATTGGTGTCGAGCGAGTTTTTTCAATCGCTCAGTTGGATTGGTCGAACTGCCTGCGTCAACTATGTTTGCGGGATTCTTTCCATTGACCAATGTCGGCGAGTTCTTGACCGTGGTCTGTTGGATGATGCTTTGGTGGTTCGCGATCACGCGTTGCGAGTCATGCTTCATTCAAGTCAATTCACCGAACAAGAGAAGCGTTCTGCGGCGGAGAAGATTTTGGGCGATCAGAGAAATTATCGCAAGGGCCGACCGTTTTGGATTGTCGATAGAGCTAAAGGCTTTTTGATTGCAGGCACAGGCAAATCGTCAGCGGGGCAATGAGCCGACCGCGCCTTTGAGCTTTTGTAACACTTCGCGCAGCCAGCGCGAATCTTTGACCCCGTCAAAGCTCATTTCAACTCGTCTATTGCGCGCCCAAGCGATTTCGTTTTGATTGTTATCGATGGGGCGAGATGGGCCGAAGCCAATGGCCTTCATTCGAGCTGCGGGAACCCCTGCGCGCGTGAGCGCATCGCGAACAGAGGTCGCGCGAGCCAGCGAAAGCTGCAGATTGTGTTCCACCGAGCCGCGGATATCTGTGTGACCTTCAATCGTGAGTGCATTCCAACGGTCTTGGTTTTGAGCAAGAACTCGGCCAAGTTCACGTAGAAAAAATTCAGAACGCTTTAGCAGAACTGCTTTGTCGGTTTCAAAATTGACCGACTCTGAGTCGAGAAGAAAGCGGACATTTTCTTTGACAATGGCACGTTCGATGGGTTTTTCCACCTGAACCTTACGAACAACCTCATCGGTTGTTTGAGTTCGAACGTCTTTAATGATCGTTTTTGGTGTGAAGACGCTGCCGCCAAACTGCAAACTGAGAAGGCCGATATGAACTTGCCGCTCATAGAGATTTAGGTCCGTGAGATATTCGACAACGATTCTTGGTTTCCAATCGCTTCCAAACGTCAGAGCGAGTTGTCCACCTAAGAAGATTGCAGAGCGGTAGCTTTTTTTTGTGTCCGGACCAAAAGAAGCATTTGTTCCAATGAAGGCCGCTGTGGTTGGACCTAATGACCAAACAGCATCTCCATCGGTAGACTCGTTGAGTCTCAAGCGTGCAGAGAATTCGGCAACCGCGGTGTTGGTCGAGATTGATACATTTTCAAGTTTCACTTTGCTGTCTGCATTTTGTCCCTCAACGATGTCAGCTTCACCCTGCAATTTGCTGAGGTAGTAACCGCCGCCACCTTCAATCTCAAGGTCACGATTCACAAGCGTTAGCAAAGCCTTTCCGCCATAGAGAGAACCTTGCTTGGCGCTCTCGTCTGACGAGCCCGGGCTTGTTTTAACAAAAGCGCCGTCACCGCCCACGAAAATATCCAATCCAAAGCCGCTTGGGCGGGTTGAATCTGTTGACGTGCGCACGCTGCGCGATTGATTCACGGCAGCGAATGCTGGACAGCAAATGATGGTTGAGAGAGCTGCGAGGGGGAAGGAAATAATGGGAGTGCTGATGAATGCCTTCATTTGCATGTCTCTCCTTTGCAGGTTTCAGGAGTCATGCGCCTCTTGAGCAGCAAATTGATTGCATCTGTGACTTCGTCGGGATTGCTGAGACCGGCAAAGGAAAGCTCGACGAGGGTGAGTGATTGAGTATTTGTTGTTCGTTCTTCGGCCATGGAGCGTCCACCCAATCCGACTGCGTTGACGCGGGATGCAGGAAGTCCGGCAGTGACGAGCGCGTTTCGAATTAATTGTGCTCGGGCCTCGCTTAAACTTTGATCACGCCGAGGCTCCGAACTTAATTTGACAACCGCTTCAACGGTGACGGTTTTGAAATTGGCGACCTGCGCTCGCAGTGTGTTTGCAAGCTCAATGACAAAGCCCTGGTCATCGGGCGTGAGGGCTGTTGAATTGCGGACGAAATGAAAGATATCTCTTGGCAATGAATATTTTGACACGTCGCGAACAACTGTGCGGGTGATGATTTTTGGGACTTCGATTTTCTGAACCCGCTCTTTGCGCACATAGACATCTGTTTTTCGCAAAAGTGTATCGTAGCCTTGAAGCGGCACACCAAACTGGAGAGTTGCTCCGTAGAACAAAACTTTACGACTGTTGTCGGGGATCTCTGCAAGGATCTGCAGGCCCAGGCGAAAAATCCCAGAATCTCGCAAGAGGTCGAATGCAGCCATTCCACCGCCGAGAAACATGTTATTTACAAGGTCCTTGCGTTGGCTGAGGGTGAGATCTGTTCCAAAAAAGTCTTGTGCAATAAGGCCAAAGTTGAATCTTGGGGTGAGTCGGAAGCGGATTCCAGCTTCTCCGAATGCGGATTGCGTATAAACACGGTGTCCCAATTCGGGAACAGCAGGGTTTTCATTTCGTGTTGTTCCATAAAGGGCAGAATAACCTAGACCCAGGCCACCTTCTAAAATCCAATTCTCGAACAATAAAGAGGCAAGTGCCTTTCCGTTGCTAAACCAACCCGTAAATGGACCTTCTCGTGCAATTGTTGTGGAGTGAGTGAGGGCGCCTCCGTCGAGTCCCAATTGAAGGACGAGAGGAATTGGCGCATCACCTTTGATTACTTTTTCGCTGTTCCGCGAGACGACCTGCGGTAATTCTTGTCCGATTGCATGCAAAGGAAACAAGACCGCGAGTGTTGTAAAGAGTTTGCGAATTGATGGTGCACTTGGCATCCGGCTGCATCTCCCAAGGATTACCCCATGTAGGAGAGTAACTGAACCTCGCTCTGAGACAAGCCAAGTTTCCGGCAGATCATTCCCGCGTCTTTTCCTTCATGAATGAGGCGTCTTGCTTCTGCATATTTCTCGGCTTGAAGTTCTTTGAGGATCTCATCGGAAGGGATGTTGTCGTCAAGGAAACGCAAGATCCGCTTTGCGCTTGTGGTGGCCTCAGAAAGTTCGCTGTGAGTTTGGCTTGCGATCTGACAAGCCTTCTCGAGCTGCATTTTTTGACGATTGATTTGATTCAGTGAACCCTCCGCGAGATGACGGGTTTTATCTTCAAGTTCATTCATCAATGTTTCGCATTTCTGGGTCATTTCAGTCCACTCAGCGTGCGCATCTGCGCCAACGCGCTTCAACTTCGCCAAAGTCTCTTCAGAGAGTTTTTTGGCTTGTGAGAGTTCACGCGACACTGCTTGCTGAAGTTCCATGAGCTCTGCGCGCTCTTGATCGAGGCGAGCAAACTCCTTTTCGCGAATCCGTTTGCCATTCGACAGCCAACGGAAGCAGGTCAAAAAGAAAACCGCTTCAAGGAGCAGAAAGACAAAACCAATACATGCAATGATGACGATATTGTTCACGGTGCTGAAGCTCCCACTCCAAGATAGTCAGCGAGGACGCGGCCATCGATGGGATCGATGTTGACCGTTTGAACAGTGATAAGAAAGCGATTGGGACGTTTGCCGACGTCTTCGCAACTCACGGTGCGGCAGAGCATTTGAAAAGACGAGGGGGCATCGGTGTGGCGGTATTCAACATGCCTTGATTTGCGGGCCCAGTAGTCTGGAAGTTCAATGAGTAAGCGCATCAAGCAACCAGGTTCATAGGCCAAAGACGAGTAAAACATTGCGCCATCGGGAGCTACGCTTAGAGTTTCGCCCTGCAGCATCTTTGCAACTGTGTTTGTGATATTGAATTTGCAGTATTTGACTGGAATTTTTTTCGAGACCAGACGGAGCCGCAAAGAAGAAAGCAACTCGAGAGTTGAAACTTTTCCACCTGTTTGAGGCGATTCCTCGCCGTCATTATGCAGTTCATCGAATGATGTGAGTTGCTCAGCCATGAATCACCTCCGGTTTGCGAAGATTTTTTCGATTTTTTCTTTAAGGGTTGCAGCATTGAACGGCTTAACAATGTAGCTGCTGACCCCAGACTTCACCGCCTCAACTATATTTTCTTTGTCTGCTTCCGCGGTGACCATGAGAAACGGAAGTCCTTTGAGCGATTGCTCAGCGCGGACTGCCTTCAAGAGCTCGATGCCGGTCATGTTTGGCATGTTCCAATCGGAAATGACAAACTCGATGTCGGATTTTTGCTTGAGCATTCGCAAAGCTGCCTCACCGTCTTCAGCCTCATGGACATTATTATAGCCAAGTTGGCGCAGCACTTGCCGGACAATTTTACGCATCGTGGGAAAGTCATCAACCACAAGGATATTCAGATCTGGCGGAGGCATTGCCATGGTATCTTCTCCAATTATTCCTGCAATAGGTTCTTTAGTTTTGAGCGCATTTTCTGCACGGCTTGGGTGTGAAGCTGAGAAACGCGCGATTCAGTCACGTCAAGGATACGGCCGATTTCTTTTAGGTTGAGATCTTCATAATAATAAAGACTCAAGACCAGCTTTTGTTTTTCCGGGAGTTCCTCGACTGTTTTTAGAATAATGTCACGAACACCCTTTGCTTTAAGCATCGTGAAAGGATTTTTCGAGTTTGGATTTTCGAGACATTCGAGCAATGACTTTTTGTCGCCAGAATGCACTCCGCCTAATTCTTCCAAACTCAGCATTGAAACGCGCGTACGGCCGGACTTTTCGTGAAATTCTTCGAGCGAGATTTCCAAAAACTCCGCGGTCTCTTTGTCTGTTGGCGGACGGCCCAAACGTTGCTCCAGCTCGTATCGTGCACGCTCCTCGCGTTTGTTTGTTTCTCGGACCGAACGAGGCACCCAGTCTTGATTTCGCAACTCATCAAGAATTGCACCACGAATTCGGAACTCAGCATATGTTTTGAATTTGTTGTCGCGACTCGGATCATATTTGTCGATGGCATCCATCAAACCAATCACACCTGCTGAAAACAGGTCATCGAGATCGATGTTCGAAGGAAGGCGCGCAGCAATTTTTTGGGCGATGTATTTAATGAGAGGGGCGTAGTCCATAATGACTTGGTTGCGCATCGGGTCGTTAGCAGCAGACTGGGAACGCGATTGTGTCGCAGCTTGTCTTTTGGCCGCAGCTGTTTTTCGCGCCGCCCGCTCGCCACTTTCGCTGGCATAAATGGACGTCCGTCCTTCGGAACGTTTAGAGACTTCGCTGTCAGCCTCTTTTTCTTGCAGAGGTTGCTTTTTAGCTACCGTACCCGTGCTCATAGTTTCCCCCAGCCGGACTCTTCAACTCAAAATTTCAAAATTTTTGCCAGCAACCAGACGCTTCCAGAAGAACTGCATGGTTCCTTTGGGATGCGGCGCTTCACCGTGGAACAAGATTTCACGCGCAATCGAACGAATTCCTCGCGATGCAGCAGAAAAAGGATAGCGTTGAACGTAAGGAGTGCGTTCGCGAACCGAATTACGAACGGATTCGCAGAGTGGAACACAGCCAAGATAATCAACTCTGACTTGCAAATATTCATTTGCAACTGAGCTCAGCCGCTCAAATACGCGCAGCGCTTCATCTTCATTCTTGGCCATATTCACGACCAGCTTGAAACTGGTTTCGTTGTTGGCTTGGGAAAGAACTTTCATGGTCGCGTAGGCGTCGGCGAGGCTTGTGGGCTCCGGCGTTGCGACGAGGATCACTTCCGAAGCACTTGCAGCCCAATATTGCACGTTTTTCGATACACCTGCGGGTGTGTCAATCAGCACGACATCAAAATCGTCCTGGATGCTTTCAATTTGGTCCAATAAAACCAACTTTTGCATCTTCCCCAACTCATTGACACGAGGCATACCGCTAGACGCAGGAATGAGCTTGAGGCCCTCTGGTCCAGTGACAATGACATCCTTCAATTCTCGCTCACCCACGAGAACGTCGTCCAAAGTGGATTCTGCCCTGATATTCAGGAGCACATCCAAATTGGCCAAGCCTATGTCACCGTCTATTAACAATGTTCGCATTCCCTCGCGGACGAAACACAGCCCAAGGTTTGCAGTGGTCAAAGTTTTGCCAACTCCGCCTTTGCCACCTGACACGGTGATGACCCGAGGCGCTACTGTTGACTTTCGGGAGGTCACAGAGCTGCTGCCCGGAAAGCCCTGCGCCGAAGCGCCTTGTGCTTGGGCGGTACGTGCTTCTTCCATCAGTCTACGGAGTGTGGTTGCTTGATCGAACACGTGTTCTGTCTCCCAGGTTTTAAATTCGCGATTAGAGTCTGAAAATACGTTCAACGACTCGCTCTTTAGTCGCTGGTTCAAGGTCTTCTGGCACTTTTTGCCCAGTTGTGAAGAACGACAGAGGAATACGGCTTGTGATGTTCGTGTTAAGGATCTCTCCAAAACTCCACGACTCGTCGAGCTTTGTGAAAATTAGACTTTGCGGACTGATCATTCGGAATGCTTTGAGGTTTTCATCGAGGTCGCGCTGTTTCATGCTTGCCGATTGCACCATGTGGAAATGCACAGGAAAGGGCATGGTGCCAAGCTGTTTGAGCTGATCCAATTGTTGATGATGTTTGCTACTGCGACCAGCTGTATCAATAAAAATAAGATCATAATCATAGAATTTGGTGACAAATTCCGCGAGATCTTGCAAATCGCTGACTTCGGTGAATGGACAGTCGAGGATCTTAGAGTAGGCGCGGAGTTGATCGGCGGCTGCAATGCGGAATGAATCCATGCTCACCATTGCAACTCTTTTTTTATCGGTTAACTGCAAGCGCGCTGCGAGCTTTGCAATTGAGGTTGTTTTACCGACGCCGGTTGAACCAACGAGCGCAATGACTTTCTGATTTGCAAAATTTGCCTGAGGAGTCACGCTCATCTGGCGAAACAAGAAGCGAATGCTCTGATTGAGGTAGTGCTCCTTGAGTTTTTCACCAGTCAAGGGTGAACCATCCGAATGGGTTGGTTTGGGTCCGGATGTCACAACATGAGTCAATTCAGAGATGATAGCCTCGAGAACACCTGCTGCGCGTAGCTTAATGCAGATGTCGTTCAATGATTCGTCGTGGACGAGCAGGGAGTCACTTTCATTTTGATACCTGTGACGCATAAGATCATGAAGCAGAACGCGAATTTCTTGCATCTGATCGGAGACGTTGACGTGCGGAATTTGTTCAATTTCACGCCTCACGCGAGTTATTTCTTCGCGGAGAAGCTTCACTTCATCTCCGGCATGTTCGTCGAACTTTCGACTGACCGAGTTGAGATGTACCAAGGCAGAATCATTTGTTTGTTGATTCTTACCTTGGGCAGCTGTGGATGAGGCTGTCAATTCAGCAGAAGTGAGATGTGTTGCACGCCGCGCGACCTGTGAGGTGCTTGCAGCTGTGCCGCTCGATGAAGTTGGTTCAAGAGCAGTTGCCAAAGTCTTTGCAAGAGTTCGGGTTGAAGGATTGAGCTGACCAAGGGTTGGAACCGAGCGAACGACATTGACATCATTCTTCTGCTCAACCTTTGGAAAATTGATTCGCTGAGCGCGTCCCGCTTCTTCAGGAGACAGGACACTTGTTTTTACTTTACCTGCAGAAGCTTGTTGATTGCGATTGGCATTTGAGGCAGCGGGTGCGGCTGTCACTTCGATAAGACGTACGGGCTTGCCGCTACCATCAGGCGCTGCCGTCTTTTCACGTGTCGAAAGAATGACTGCGTCACGACCAAGCTCGCGCTTCACGAGTTTGATTGCGTCCTGCATCGAAAAGGCTTCAAATTTCTGGACATCCATTGTCACACCCCTGGTCCTAAAGAGTCAAAGACTCTTTCAAGCAATCATTTGAATGTTTCTGATTCTAATTCCTGCGGGAACCTCGTCGTAGGACACAACAGACACCTGTGGTAAATAGCGGACCATCAAGCGCTGAAATGACTGGCGAAGTCTTGCTGAAATCATTAATACGGGCTGTGATCCTTCCGCCTCGAAGACACTAATGCCCTGCATAAGCTTTTGAAGAATGTCTTGCGCTTGGCGCGCATCAAGGTTCAGATATGAGCTGCCATTGTCGGTTGTGACCAACCCACCACCAAGTATGTCTTCAATCATTCGATCAAAAGTAACGACCACAAGTTCTTCCTTGTCGTTCAAGTATTTCTGAGTAATTGATCTGCCCAGGGCTTTGCGACACTGCTCAGACAATACTTCAGGGTTCTTTACAATCTTACAGTGGTCAGCAAGGCACTCGAAGAGTGAAAGAATGTCCCTGACTGACACATCTTCACGCAGCAAATTTTGCATAACTTTGACGACGTCACCGAGGTTGAGACGCTCGGAATGAATGACTTCTTCGACAACTTTCGGGTTTGTTTCTTTAAGCTTGTCGACGAGGTATTGAACGTCTTGCCGCGTCAAGAGCTCAGATGCATGTTCGCGCAGTGCCTTTGTGATGTGGGTAGCGATGACCGTTGCGCAGTTTACAACTGTGTAACCACGGAAAACAGCTTCATCTTTTTCACGTTTATGAATCCAGAGTGCGGGTAGGCCATAAACGGGGTCGGTTGTGGGTTCTCCGTTGATGGGCATTTCAACATTTCCAGGGTCCATTGCAAGGAAGTAGTCGACCATCAACTGTCCTGTCGCAATTTTGCTGCCCTTAAGTGAGATGCTGTATTGTCCGGGGTCATGTTGAAGGTTGTCGCGCAATTGAATCTGCGGAACGACGATTCCAAGATCTTGCGCAAATTGTTTGCGAATGCTCTGAATACGATCAACAACTTCGCCATCTTGTTGGGGATCAATCAGGTGAACTAACGCATGTCCCACTTCAACCGCGAGAATATCTAAGCGCATGAGCGAGTCGATACTCTCAGATTCTTTTTTGTCTTTGTTTTGAGTGTCTTTCTCTCTGGCCTCTGCCTCCAGTTCCCGTTCGGATTTGATGGCCTTATCAGCCATACGTCCAAGAAAAACCAACAGACCGGCCAGCGAAAAGAAAGCGATCTTTGGGAATCCAGGAACCAGCGATAGAAGAGTGATAATTCCAGCTGCGACGTAAAGCGCTTTCGGATGAACACGGAACTGTTTAAGCACCTGACCACCGAGGTCACCTTCAGAGGTTGTACGAGTCACGATCAAACCCGCTGCGGTCGAGATCATCAGCGAAGGAATTGCAGCAATCAGACCGTCACCAACTGCCAGAAGAGTAAATGTCTTCGCTGCGCTCGCGGCACTCATGTTGAATTGGATAATACCGATGACCAGGCCGACGATCATGTTGACGAGTGTAATGATGATGCCTGCGATAGCATCACCGCGAACGAATTTCGAGGCACCGTCCATCGCACCGTAGAAGTCGGCTTCTTTCTCAACCGCTGTTCGACGCTTGCGCGCTTCCTCTGCGTTGATGTGACCAGCATTTAATTCGGCGTCAATCGCCATTTGTTTACCGGGCATTGCGTCAAGTGTAAATCGAGCTGCAACTTCAGCGATACGCCCCGAACCTTTGGTGATGACCACAAAGTTAATGACCGTCAAGATGATGAAGATCACCAAACCGACACCAATGTTGTCGGCAATCACAATGTTTCCGAACGCCTTGATGAGGCCACTCATCTGGCCGGTGGTGTCGCCACCGTGTGTCAAAATTGAACGCGTTGTTGATACGTTGAGTGCGAGTCGAAACAGAGTTGAAATAAGGAGGATCGTTGGGAACACGCCGAATTCAAGGGGCTTGGTGATATAGATTGCGACAAGCATGATAACCAGCGAAGTTGACAGCGAGAGCGCTAGCAAGAAGTCGAGCAGCATGCCTGGCAATGGAAAGATCATCATCGGAAGAATTCCCACGACTGCGATCGCCATGAGAACGTCTGGACTGCGTAACCACGCCAACGCCGGGTTGCCACCCGGTGTTGATGGAGCTGCACTGGTTAATGTGCCGCCTGTAGCCATGTATAGCCTCCTCCGCAATTATGGCTGGTCTCAGCCAACAGCCCCTTGAAGGTTGAATCTTTCAAAATAATCACGACCACGTGCTTGGTAGATAACTTTCATCACTTCAATCACTGAGCCGTAGAGACTCGGGGGAACTTCTTGGCCAACCTTGACCGTCTTGTACAAAGTCCTTGCAAGGGCTTTGTTTTCCACCAGCATGATGTCATTTTTCTTGGCAATTTCTCGTATTTTTAGGGCCAGGAAATCTTGTCCTTTTGCGACAACGATCGGCGCTTGCATGCCACGCACATAGCGAATCGCAATTGAAAAGTGGGTTGGGTTGGTTATGACGAACGTTGCTGTTGGAACTGCGTTTATGTTTTTACGCATAATTAATTCACGAGCCATGCGCCGACGTTGGCTTCTGACTAAAGGGTCACCTTCCATCGACTTGTTTTCTTCTTTGATTTCTTGCTTGCTCATCATCATTTGACGTTCAAGGCGAAACAAACCGTAACCGTAATCGGCAGCTGCAAGCAGAGCGACCGTAACTGTGATCCATGTTAGAAGCTTCAACAGCGCGGCGAAAATTCCCGCTGCCATAGTACCTGTGGCTTGAAAAAGATAGAGTTCGCTTTCTGACAATTCCTTCTTCATGAAGACATAAATCACTGAGCAAAGGACGGTTCCCTTGATTAAAACCTTGGCGAACTCCTCGAGCCCTCCAAATGAAAAAAGTCTCTGGAATCCGGCAACAAAGTTTAATTTGTCCATGTTAGGTGTGATTTTTTTCCATGACCAGTTGAACTGAGTGATTGCAAGTCCAACCATCGACGGTACGAATGCAAGCAAGGCCGCTGTGCCAGCCATGAGTGGCATTACGGGTGAAAAGACTTGCGACAGCATGTCTGAAAAGTCGAGATTGCTTTTTGCCTGAAATGCAACCAGTGCAAATGCCCGATTGAAAGTTGCTTTAAATGCTGTGACAAATTGTCCGCCAATCATTGTCAAACCAATGGTGACAATGATTAAAGTCATTGCTGATAGTATTTCACGGGGATTGGCGATCTGACCTTCCTCACGGTATTGCCTGCGCCGTTCTTCGGTTGCATCTTCAGTTTTGTCTTGTTGGCTTTCTTCTCTTTCTTCCACATTTCACCTCAGTGTTTATGGTCGAAGGCCTTTTGCACTCGTGCGAACGCAGCGACCTCTTGAAGGCCTCCCTGCTGTCCCATGAGTCTGACAAAAGCTGCGGTTGAGAAGAATAAAACAATCATGCTGAGCAAGAAGCTAACTGGAAAACTGATCACGAATGCGTTCAGCTGTGGAAGAGCTCGGTTAAGCAATCCAAGTGCAATGGTCGTTGCAGTCTGTATAAGGAGAAGGGGGCCTGCGATTCGAATCCCAATTGCGAAACTTGAAGTGATGGTTTGCATGATTACATTGAGCAAAACCTTTGCATCGGCCTCTGCCGCAAGCGGGATTGTTGTGAAGGATGATACGATTCCTTGGATAAAGACGTGGTGGATATTAAAAACAAGAATGAGAATTGTCACAAGCCAGATTTTTAACGATGAAAATGCTGACTCCTGATTTCCCAATTGCGGAGAAAAAAGAGTTGCGGTCTGAAAACCCATGTTAACGCCAACAATGTGGGATCCAATTGATGCAGCGAAGATTAATGTTTTTGCTGCAAAACCAACCGAAAAACCGAAGAAAACTTCACGCAATGTGGCAATAGCAAGGGTGAGCGGACTCCATTGAAGGAATCCTGGTGATGCATGAATATGCCCTTCCACGAGTGGCCATATGCAGAGACTCATCGTAAGGCCTAGGAGAAGGCGAACGCGGCCTGGTATCGTATTTTCGCCAAAAATTGGCATAAAGAATAAAATGCTCACAATCCGCAAGAACATCATCACTGCGAATGGCCAGACTTGTGGGTCAAGTTGGAAGAGCGATTCAAAGTTCATTTTTGTCTTGTAATCTCCGGAATTTTTTTGAATATATCTTGGGTGTAATTCGTCATGCGTCGGATCATCCACGGACTCATGATTGCAAAAACTGCGATCATTGCGGCAATTTTTGGAAGAAAAGAGAGTGTCGCTTCGTTAATTTGAGTCGCAGCTTGAAAAACACTGATGAGCAAGCCTACGACGAGTGCGGTGACAAGAAGTGGTAAGCTTAATTCTGCAGTCGCGTAAATAAGCCCCATAAAGAGATCAATCACTTGTTGACTATTCATGAGAAACTCCTAATCAGAGATCCCGCGAGAAGATTCCAACCATCGACGACGACGAAAAGAATAATTTTGAGAGGCAAGCTGACGACTGTTGGCGGGAGCATCATCATACCCATGGCCATGAGCACACTGCTAACGATCATGTCGATGATAATGAATGGTAAATAGACTAAAAAACCGATCTGAAAAGCACTCTTAAGTTCACTTATCACGAAGGACGGTATGAGTATGCGCATCGGAATGTCTTCGGGTTTTTGTGGTTGCGGCCCTTGCGACAAACTCAGGAACAGCTTGATATCTTCTTTGCGCACTTGTGCCAGCATAAAGTCACGCACTGGAACTTGTGCCTTGTCGAATGCGACATCTGCGCTCATTGTTTTAGCCATGTAAGGAGCGATTGCTGTATCGTAAATTTTACTCGTCGTGGGGCCCATCACGAAATATGTTAGAAACAGCGAGAGTCCTACGAGGACCTGGTTGGGAGGCATGGACGGCGAACCAAGTGCTTGTCGCACGAAAGAAAGTACAATCAAGATTCGTGTAAATGCGCTTGTGAGTAATAGGATAGCAGGTGCGAGTGTTAGGATTGTTAAAATCGCCACGACCCGCAATGCAGGAACCAAGTCATCGGAGTTTTCCGAATCGCCGATGCTCAGAGCAAAGAGCGGGATAGAATTCTTATTCAGAGTTGTTCGTGATGGGTTGAGTCCTGGGGCTGTCACTGGAGCAATGGAGGGAACTTTTTGTGAAAAATAAATCCTAACATTGCCGTGAGGAGCCATGTCTTTAATAGTTTATTGAATGACCTTGGAAAGCATTTCTTGAACATTGGACATGGCCTTTCGGTTGACTGAGATCAGACGCATGAGCCGAGGGGCATTGTTATGAAAGAGGTCTCAGGTCTTTGAGCCGCTCCCTGATCATGCTCGTCACGTTGCCAGCTTCATCTCCATTCGAGCTGTTTTGCGAGGGTTGAGATTGGTTAAGCGGCCGCTTGCTTTCTTGCTCGAAAGCATTTGCCAGGTACTTGGGAAATGCAGCCCGCGTTTGCTTCATGGTTGGTTCGCCTTTACCTCGGCTTTCGTTCATGTTTTCCATGACTCGTTTTTCAGCAGCACTCAGTTCTTGTGGTGCAGGAGCTATCGTTGTGCTGAGTTTGCTTTCAGTGGTTGTCGCCGTCGGCCGACCGCGCATGTTTTTTTCACGTAAATTCTTTAAAGCACCCATCAGCATTTCGGATCTAGCAATTGCCGTCTCGTGTCCCGCTTCTTCAGTCGAACTGCTGCTTGCAACGAGTTTGGTAGGTTCATCAGTGACCGTGCGTTGCTGGACTTTGCGACGTCGTGGTTCCTCTGATCCGCCATCGTCTAAGAGCGACAGGCTGTTCTTGTGAGATGCAGGTAATTCTGTGAGCAGGGTGATTCCGTGTTCGGTTGATGCCATTGCAACTTCTTTATCTTTGATGCGAACGAGAATGATTTGTCGCTTTGGTGATAAAGACAATGTGCTCAACAGTTGCATTTGTTTTTCAGATTTATTGAGGCCAAAGGCTTTGCCCTGACGGAGACGAACGAGCATTACCCCGGTTGCTGCAAGCCCTAAAATGAGGAAGCCGCCCGCGGCATAGCCTGGCCAAGGGGAGGTGTCTGATTGTCCTACGGGAATCAACTGTGATGGCAAAGCTGCGCCGTTTGGCACCACTTGCTGGTTGCTTGGAGTTGCTGCAGCAGCATCAGCTTGTGCATTCGCATTTGCCTGATTTGAAGTCGTGGTAGAAGACGAGGCTGATTTAGTTAGCAAGCTGTTTGGCGCCGTTCCGCCGGCGTTTGAGCCTGTATTCGGTGAAGTGTTAGAGACCGTCTTGTCTGCCGCACTCGGGCTGATTGGAAGGTCTGCGGGTTTGATTCCTCCGGAGACGAGGTCTAAGCCAAGTGCGGGTGGATTGATGACCGGAAGTTGTTTGTCACTCTGAGTTGTTGTGATCTGACTCGCAGTGTCGCTTGTTGGGATGGGAGGCACAGTTGTATTTGCACTCGCTGCCGGCGCAGTGGTGCTTGGAGCAGAGTTTGCTCCCAAGCCCGCGCTTTTTTCAACGGTTGTGTTTGTTGGAACTGCCTGAGCCCCGTGCGCAGGAATGATTAGGCTCAGTGCGAATCCTGCAGAGATGCGGCTGCTCGATCTAAGTGTTCTAAAAATCCGGTTCATACAAACAACCTCAATGAGTCAGAGCTCGTAGAAAGATTCAAACTGCATCAGGTGGAGGAACATCCTCAATCCCCAGTCCACTCATCACGTCGGTGAGACGCACGCCAAACTTTTCATTGACAACCACGACTTCGCCCATCGCGACCAATTTGTCGTTGATGTAGATTTCCATCGGTTCGCCGGCCATTTTGTCGAGTTCGATCACAGAACCCTGACCAAGCTGAAGTAAATCGTTGACAAGGAGTTTTGTTCGACCCAGTTCAACCGTGACTTTGAGCGGGACATCGAGCACCATCTTCATGCGCGAGAGGTCTATCTTGCTCATCGGGCTATCGTCGTGAAATTTTGGAATTGCAGATTGATCGGGAGTCGATGTTTCGGCGACCGCTTTGCTGTCGAGTCCAAAATCTTCTGGGCTAAAACCCTGTGTATTGTCTTCCATTAGATGTCTCCCAATGTTTCAGTGATTTTGATCGCTCTGTTGCCGCGAACGATGCCTGGCACGCAACGGAATTTGTGGACACCTTCCACCGTCACATCAAGAGGCTTGTTGGCCTCATGATCGAGAATGATGATGTCGCCAGCAGCAAGTTCCATCATGTCGCGCATGTTGATCCACGCGGTTCCCAGGGTGCAGGAAACGTTGACGTGTGTTCCAAGGAGCTGATTTTTGATGCGGTTGATCCAGATGTGGTCAACTTCAAGTTGCTCGTTTTGGAAGCCAACGCTGAGTTTAGATTTAATCGGTTCAAGCGTTGAGTAGGGAATGACCAATTTGATTGATCCGCTCATTTTTTCCAATTCAACATCAAACGTGGTTGAGATAACAACGTCAGACGGAGGAACGACTGCAACAAACTGTGGGTTGATTTCAGTACGAGAGTAGTGGATCCGCAGAGGAAAGACGGGTGCCCACGCTTTTTCGAGATCGTCGATGGCGGCCATCACAATCCGTCGAGCAATTTTGATTTCGATTTGCGTGAAATCTTTTCCTTCAATTTTGGTATACGGGACTTCACCGCCACCAAATAAGCTATCGACCAAGCCATAGAGAAGCTTTGCTTCGATGACCATCACTGCTGAGCCGCGCAGTGGGTCGACGCGGAGTATGTTGAGGCAGCTTGGCAACGGCAAGCTGTTCATGAATTCGCCAAACTTGATTGGTCCGCTGCTGTTCACACCGATATTTGCCACTTTACGCAGAGCGGCAGAGAGTGAAACGCGGAAGAGACGAATAAACCTATCGTGAATAATGTCGAGCGTTGGCATGCGCCCGCGAATAATTCGGTCTTGGTTTGTGAGATCATAGCGGACAAACGAGCTTGCCTCGTTTTTATCCTCTGATTCCTGCGAGTCAATGCGACCATCTGAGACCGCATTCAGGAGTGCGTCAACTTCGCTTTGACTAAGAACCTGTTGTTCCATGAATCACTCCACCAAGAAGTCAGTAAAGTAAATCGTCTTCACTGGCCGTTCGAAGCTTTCATTGATCTTATTGATAAGCTCGCGCCGTAGCTTTTCCTTGCCCCGTTCGGTGAGGAGTTCCAGTCGCGTGCGTGTGCTAACCGAACCAATGATGAGGTCGCGCAACTGTGGCTCACGCTTTTTCAACTCCTCGGCTTGTGTTTTGCCACCCGTGTACTCGATGGAAACGCCAATGCGGAGATAACGGTTTTCGAGAGGATTCCCTAAGTTGAGATCCATCTTCGGCAAAGCAAAAGTTTCGCCGAATGATTCATCGGATTGAAATATTTTTGCGTCGGATTTTTCATCTTTTTTGTCACCATGGCCGTCGTCTTTCTTTGCGCCATGATCATCTTTCTTATCTCCGTGACCATCGTCTTTCTTCGCGCCGTGATCGTCTTTTTTATCGCCGTGGCCGTCGTCTTTCTTATCGCCGTGGCCGTCGTCCTTCTTCGCGCCGTGATCGTCTTTTTTATCGCCGTGGCCGTCG
>RGDM01000060.1 GCA_009918675.1 bacterium | reverse complement strand
TCCGTGGCGCTTGTTACCCAACCACACAGAACTCTGTTCTTCAAGTTCGGCAAGTGAGTTGATTTCTGTCCAGGGCGTGAGCGGCGCGCCAACACGCGCGAGTGCTTTTTTTTCTGCAATTCGATTCTGCGCATTTTCAAGGACCAACACCGATGGCCAGAGCTTTTTTCTTTGTGTGGGCTCTTCAAGAATCCTGCGCAGAGCTGCTGTGGGAATGTGTTCGAATTCATATGTCACGCGATCGCACTGCGCAAAGAAGTCACGCAGTGCATTTTCGTCTTCAAAACTTGCACAGGTCACAAAGGGGGTGCGCAGCGCTCCGGGCGATTGAGGGTTTGGGTCGAGCATGCGCACATGGCCGCCCAGGTTGCTCAAAGACTCAGCCAGCATCAAGCCAAGCTGTCCTGCACCAAGGATGCCAACGGTCATGTTTGCGCGCGCTGCCATCATAATTTCATCGCTCCCACTGGAAGCGAACGCCCGCGGCGTTTTCCACCTGGGTTGCCTGTTGAGAGGCCTGAGCTTCGAGAGATTTTTTGAAATCATTCAGCCACTGCGCGAGTCGCGCGTCGGAGAGCGCAAGAATTTGAATTGCAAAGATCGCTGCATTGCGCGCGCCTGCGGAACCAATGGCGAATGTTGCGGTTGGCACACCACCCGGCATTTGCACAATCGAGAGGAGGCTGTCGAGGCCGTTCAGTGCTTTACTTTGCACCGGTACACCTAAGACGGGAATTGTTGTCAGACTTGCTATCATACCCGGAAGGTGAGCCGCACCACCTGCTCCCGCAATAATGACTTGCAGGCCACGCGCGTGCGCCTCGCGTGCATAACGGAACAAGCGCTCGGGCGTCCGATGCGCGCTCACAACCGTGCATTCAAAAGCGATTCCGCCATCTTTAAGAACCTCGAGTGCGGCATTCATCGTTTCCAGGTCCGACTCACTGCCCATGATAACACCAACCTGGATGAGGTGCTGAGCTGCATCCGACGTGTTCTGTATTCTTTCCTTGATCATGACTGAACTCCCGATGGCTGCGCGTGCTCTTCGCGGAGTCTGCGTTGAGCAAATTTATCTGAGTAGCAACCGCTGAAGCAGGAGTCGCAGAATCCGCTTTGTCCGTTCGCAGAACGTTGTTGGGGTGCGGCCATTTGATGCAGGGTGTCGATGTTTAAATACGCCAGCGAGTCGACATGCAGGGTTTCCCGCATTTCAGACATGTTCATCTGTTGAGCAAGAAGTTCACGCCGTTTCGGTGTGTCGATACCGTAGAAGCACGGAAACTTCACCGGAGGTGAACCAATTCGCATGTGAACTTCAAGCGCTCCAGCTTCACGCAGGAGCTCTACGATGCGACGAGATGTCGTGCCTCGAACAATACTGTCGTCAACCACCACGAGACGTTTACCTTCAATGATCTGACGCAGTGGGCTGAGTTTGAGTCGGAGGCGAAAATTGCGGATTGTTTGGGTTGGTTCAATAAACGTGCGTCCCACATAATGATTGCGGATCAACCCAATGGCATAGGGAATTTTTGAAGCACGCGCATAGCCCATGGCCATGGGAACTCCTGAGTCTGGAATTGGAATGACCAAATCTGCATCCACCGGAGCCTGCTCTGCGAGTTTTGCGCCGAGCGTTTCACGAAACAGGAATGTCGACTGACCCCAGAGTTGGGAATCGGGGCGCGCGAAATAGATCTGTTCGAAGACGCAACGACGCGCTTGCGCTTTGTCGGCACCATGCCTGTCGGGGAGGGTGTGCGATGTGAGCTTGCCGGTTGCGAGTTCAATCTCAACCATTTCGCCAGGGAGAATATCGCGCTCAAACTTGCCATTGACCAACTCAAATGCGCAGGTTTCGCTTGCGACAACCCAGCTGGGTTGTGCATCGGAGTCGAGCTCGGAATTGAGACGTGCAAGTGAGAGCGGACGGTATCCAAGTGCATCAACACACGCGTAGAGATGAGTTGGAGTCATGAGGACAAGAGTGAAAGCACCCTCTAATAATCCACTGACGTGTTTCATTTTTGCACCGAGATCAGCTCCCGGTGCTTGCGCAAGTAGATGGAGAATAATTTCGGTGTCGGCAGTTCCCTGGAAAATCGCGCCTCGTCGTTCAAGGTCGTCACGCAGCTCGGGGGCATTCACAAGGTTGCCGTTGTGCGCAAGGGCAACATTGATGCCATTGACGCGCGCAGCGAGTGGTTGAATATTGCCGCGTGCATCTCCTCCTGCCGTGCTGTAGCGGACATGGCCCAGCGCCGCTGTTCCTGGCAAACGAGCCAGCGTTTCGGCGGTGAAAATATCGCTGACAAGGCCAATATCGCGGTGAACCGAAATGTGGCCTTGATTCAGCGTTGCCAAACCTGCGCTTTCTTGTCCGCGGTGCTGCAGTGCAAACAAGCCAAGAAAGGCGATGTGTGCGGCTTCACGATGTTGGGTGAGTGCAAAAATTCCACACATGCTTCACGTCACTCGAAAAAAGGTTTGAGCGCAGATGTATAGGTGGCATGGGCATTTTCCCAGGCCTGCGCGATTGGCTTTGAAAAAGTGCTGAGTAGCTCAAGGCGTCCGACAGGAATGAGCTGCAATCCTTTCGCTTCTGCGGACGCGCGCCAGCGTGACTCGTTTTGAGCCAGACCTGATCCAGAAATAACGACGCCAGCCTGACCTTCAGCACACGCCAATTGCAGATTTAAATTTTCAGCATCCGGACTCAACTCAACCCCGCAACGCGCGCGCGACGCGAGCGTGAGGAGTGTTGCCAGAAGCCCTCCACAACCCACCACCGAGCAAGTTTCAAGTGCGGGAATTGTTGAAGATCCTGGGCCACCAGTCATTCGCATTTCTGCAAGCAATGCCCACAGATTTTCTTCACTTTCAAAATCAACAGCAGGAACAGGGCCGGCATTCATTTGAAAAATATTCCATGCCCACTCCGAGATTTCAAAGCGCGATTGAGTCGCCAGATTCTTTGGTGCCAACCACCACAGTTGCGCTTTTGCTGAAGGCAAGTCGCTGGTCATGCGGTCGACGTGCGACAAAACTCCCACCAGACCAACCATCGGAGTTGGAGGAATCGGGGTTTGCCCGGTTTGATTGTTCAAACTGACGTTGCCACTGACAATTGGAATGCGCATTGTTTTTGCGACAGAGTTGATTCCATCGATGGCGTCGGAGATCTGCCGCATCACCGCAGGTTGGCGTGGGCTGCCGAAATTCAGACAGTCGGTCATGGCGAGCGGTGTGCCGCCGCTTGCTGCAATGCGTCGGGCAAGCAACAACACGCTTTGCGCCGCGCCATTCAGGGGATCAATTTCAATCCAGCGTTCCTGACATCCTGCAGCAAGTGCAATGGCAGGAGCATTTTGTCCGAAGGGATCTGAGTGTAATGAATTTTTCTCGTCGAGATATGCTGCATCGAGTCGAATAACAGCAGCAGCTGCTGATCTTGGAGTCTGGCAGCCGGAAAGAGTGTTGCCCTGAACAGTTGAACAGTAGTGACGTGTGAGAGGCTCTTTCGAGGTGAAAGTTGGATGTGAAAGCACATCCCCGGCATGTGAAAGTAAGCTTGGCCACGCCAGTCCAAGAGTGGTTTGCTTTGCTTCAAGAAGATGGCCAAGGGCGTTGCGGGTCGCCACCGAGAATTCAAGATTAACAGAAGTCTTTTTCGGCCGGTTGGTTGCGGATTGGTTTTGCGATTTGCTTGAATCTTGCTCTTCAATTTGAGTTATTTGCCGCTCGATTTTTTGATGGTCTTTCAGATATTGTTCACGGTCTTGTAACGGCCAATGATATTTAGGTGCGTTGTCGGTTAGAATATCAACGGGCAATGCACAAACAACTGTATCATTGTGCACACAGACAAACTCACCAGTGTCATTCACAGTGCCTATCACAGCAGCTGCGACTTGGTATTTTTGACAAAGTGCAAGAACCGCAGGAGCCTGTTCTGGTGTGACAGAACACAGCATGCGCTCTTGCGATTCGGAAAGAAGATATTCGTATGCTTTCAGGCGCGCCGTTCGCGCAGGAATCAAGTTGAGATCAATGACAACTCCGCAACCCGAGCGGCCTGCCATTTCAACCCCACTCGATGTTAGCCCGGCTGCGCCCATGTCTTGCAATCCGATGCACATTTTCTTCTCAAGAAGTTCGAGTGTCACTTCAAGCAGTTTTTTTTCTGCAAAAGGGTCGCCAACCTGCACAGTGGGTTTGAGTGCGGCAGATGCATCGTCGAAAGTGTCAGAGCTCATGGTGGCTCCGTGAACACCGTCGCGTCCGGTGGCACTGCCGAAATAGAGAATTAAGTTTGCACCGGCAGGAAAAAGTTCTTCGCGTTTTTCTTTTGTTAAAGGCGTTCCAGGGGTGAGATGACTTGGCTTTTGGCTGCGCACGGCAGTTGAATCATTTTGCAGTTTGCCGCGAAAAATAGCGTCACTCTTGACGAGCCCTGCGGTAAACGCGTTGACGAGAATGTTTTTTGAATAGCCTGCATGAAAGCGTGTCTGGCCGCCGACCGTTGGTACGCCAACCGAATTTCCGTAATCGCCAATTCCACGCACGGTGTGTTTGAGGAGATGTGCGTTGTACTCGCCTTCGCCATAGCGCAAGCAGTTCATGTTCGCGACAGGACGCGCGCCCATACAAAAAACGTCGCGGAGAATTCCACCAACGCCGGTTGCCGCGCCCTGATAGGGCTCGATGTAACTCGGGTGATTGTGACTCTCCATTTTGAACGCCAATCCAACACCCGGTGCAACTTCCACGATACCGGCATTTTCACCGGGTCCTTGCAAGACCCATGGTTCATTCGTGTGGAACCGAGCAAGATGAGCGCGTGAAGATTTATACGAGCAATGTTCGCTCCAAAGAGCGCCTGCAACAGCAATCTCTTCAAGTGAGGGAGGGCGCTTGAGGAGTTTTTTGAGATTTGCGAATTCGTCAGCAGACAAGCCAAAGCTCTGCGCCAAGTCGCGCCATTTTTTCTCTTCGTTGTTTTCATTCAATGTCGTCATGGTTCTTCATTCCTCAGAGTCGAATGTCACGAGCCTTTTTCATTATGAAGTGTCCGCCAGAGCTCGAGCGGGCTGCCCACGCGCACAGGAATTCCGAGCTGGCGTGCCAACGCATCCAGCAAGAAAAGTCCATCCGTTGCGCCTAAAAGTGGGTCGCTTGCGCGTTCTGGGTGCGGCATCATGCCAACGATATTGCCATCTGGGTTCGTAATTCCTGCAATACTTTCTGCGCTCCCGAGCAGGTTGTTGGTGTAGTGAAAAAGTGGTCGATAGCCACCTGGTTTGCGCGGAGCAATGAAGTTGCCCATGCCGCATGAGATGGGAAGTGTGAGCAAGCTGCCTTCGCGAATCTTTGGGTTCCACGGCGAAACGATATGCGTCTCACTTCGAATCGTCACAAATTCGTGGACGTGCTGGCGGATGGCATTAGGAGCAAGCGCACCGGGAAGCAGGCCCGATTCGCAGAGGATCTGAAAGCCATTGCAGATTCCCAACACGGCAACGCCAAGCGCTGCTTCACGACGCACCCAGTCCATCAGAGGAGATCGGGCTGCAAGTGCTCCTGCGCGTAAATAGTCGCCAAAAGAAAATCCCCCTGGCAGCACGATAACCGAGGTGTGTCCAGGGGGGCGGTGTTCGATGTCTTCTTGCGAACGAACAAGCAAGACATCGAGTTCAAGATTGCGTGCAAGCCATCGCACCGTATCCTGATCGCAATTTGTTCCAGGAAATTGCAGAATCGCTGCAGATTTTTTGGTCATTGAATAACCTCCACTTGGATGGACTCCATGACCTCATTACAGAGAACTGAAGAGACATAACGTAACAGTTCTTTATTTTCACTCTCGTTGGGTAGGTTGATTGTGAAAATCTTCGAACGCTTCAGGCGTGCACTCAAGCCCTGCGTTTGCATGTGTTGTTCAATGGTCTTTGCTTCTGTGTCGAGAACATCTGCATTGAGCGCAACAGTCACACGGTAAACACTTTGCAAGGCAGGCACGGTGGTTGCATCCACTCGTCCGCCGTGGGTTCTGACAATTTCATCGGGAGTTGCGCCGAACACGCTTAGAAAACGAGCTGGCGTGTGAGCAACAAAGCGATCAAGATTAAAAAGATTGCGGAGATTTTCTCTGCCAAGCAGATCTACGACGCTAGGGTTTGCTTCGAGAGCTTTAAGGAAAGCATCTGCAGGAATGCTCTCACGTGCCGATTGTGCACTCAAAGGCAAAGCGATTTTTTGCACAAGCTCATAGGCTTCTGTGCGATTCATTCCCGCGTTCGTCAGTTGGGTTAGAACACTTTGGCTTGCCCAAAGTCCGCCCAGGCGTTCAAGGTTTCTCTTCATCACATCGGGTTGCACAACCATTTGTTCGATCAGATACGCCGCGCGCGCGGTCATGAAGTCGACGGTGACAAACAAGTCGGGCAGCGCCATGCGCTCAACGCTGCTGTGTGAAATATCGCGTTCGTGCCAGAGGCTTGTGTTTTGCCCGAGCATGCTCACATAGCCGCGCACTGTGCGTGCGAGTCCTGTGAGGTTTTCAGCCAAAATTGGGTTTTTCTTGTGCGGCATTGCCGAGCTGCCCTTCTGTTTGCTGCCGAAGGGTTCGATCACTTCTTGTAGTTCTGTGCGTGCCCAATGCCGCATGTTGAGTGCGAAACGATCAATCGCGTTTGCTAAAGCTTCACATGCTTGTCCGACCCGCAACAAGCGATCGCGCGGAATGACCTGGGTTGCAACAGGCTCTGCAGTCAATCCTAATTTGTGAAGGACGTGGTTTTCGTAATCTGGATTCAGCTGCGAATATTGGCCAACGGCGCCCGAGAGTTTTCCTGTGCTGAAGATGCGCTTGGCATCGAGCAGAGCAAAATGAGCGCGCTGGAATTCTTCAAAATGTCCTGCAAGCACCTGGCCAAAAGAGAGAGGTTCAGCATGTATACCGTGTGTTCGACCCATCATGCAGGTTTGGTTGTGCGCAAATGCCTGCTTTGCGAGAGCTGCGCGGAGCTGCGCAAGAGGTTTCAAAAGTAGGTCGAGGCTTTCTCTGACGCGAAGCGTGAGGGCTGTGTCAAGAACATCTGAGCTTGTGAGGCCTTGATGCAGCCAGCGGCCTGAGTCGCCCATTGCTGCACCCACTTCTGCAACATAGGCGATGACATCGTGGCCAGTGTCCTGTTCACGCTTGAGATAATCGTCGCTGTTTGTTGAAAAAATTGCATTGTCGAATGCGGACAAAACGCTTTGAGGTACGCCTCGGCGTTCGATGAGTCCTTCGAGATGTGCGCGTTCAACGCGTGACCATGAGGCGTATTTAGCCTCCTCAGACCAGAGCTTGGACATTTCGGGGCGGCTGTAACGCGCAATCATGGGGTCACCTCAAGGAAAAATAAGGTCAATTTCAGGTGATAATCATATATTTGCGAAACGCCCCTCTCATATTCCGTAATTGCGTAAAAAAACAAGTCCCTCGGTTCTTTTCAGTGTTTTGCAACAAAGCCACTCAGCAGGGGTGGACGAAAGGCTCAAGTTGGCGCGCAAGCCTCCGATAGCGAAAGGACTCAATTGAAAATGAACCAGAGGCTGAGGTGGAAGCATCTTTGTCTGTTGTTTCGGGTGAGGGAGCGAATGGCCCAAAAGAAGCAAAATCAGCCGGGTCAGGATGTTGAGGACACGATCGACTACCTCAACCTTCTTGTGACAAGTGGTCTTGCCCTTGGCGACATGGAAGATTCTGGCGAGCTTCTCAACATGATGGCAGAAACTGCCATGATTATGGGTAATTGTGAAGGTTGTACGGTGTACGAAGCCGATGACGGAATGCTTCGTTTTAAGCTGAGCCGCAACCGCGTTCTCGAAGCACGCGGCGTGAAAGCTGCGCTCAAGAATTATACTCTCCCAATTGATTTAAAAACGGCTGCTGGATTTGCGGCAACATCACAAAAAACTTTAAATATTCCGGATGTCTACAGTCTTCCGCCGGAGTCACCTTTTTCGTTCAACCCAACATTTGACGTCATGACAAACTACCGAAGCCGCTCAATGTTGGTGATTCCAATGTGCGACTCGCGTGGCAAAGTGCTTGGTGTTTTGCAGCTCATCAATCATCTTTCAAGTGAACATTTTACCGGAGAAATCACGCCATTTCCGCAGCGGGTGGAAGCTTATTTGAAAGCCCTTTCAAGCCAGTGCGGCGTGGTGCTGAGAAATTTACGCATGGCCGAGGATCTCCGCCTGTCGCGCATTGAAACTGTGAAAAAGTTCGTGAAAGCCTCTGAGTATCACGACACAGACACCGGTGGTCACATCGAACGGATGAGTCGATACAGTGTTCTTTTATATCGCGAGTTGGGTTTCGATGATGCTGCATGTGAAGTCATGCGTCTTGCTGCGATGCTTCATGATGTGGGTAAAATCTCGACTCCTGACGCTGTGTTGAAGAAGCCTGGACGTCTGACCGCAGAAGAATTCGAGATCATGAAACTTCATACCGTGAAGGGCTATGAAGTTCTGCGTGGCGCCGATTCGCCGTTCCTGCAGATGGGGGCCACCATTGCCTACACCCATCATGAGAAATGGAATGGGGAAGGATATCCGCGCGGACTCAAAGGCGCAGACATTCCGGCGGAAGGACGCGTTGTTGCGCTGGCCGACGTTTTCGATGCGTTGTGTTCGCGCAGAGTGTATAAAGAATCTTGGCCAATCGACAAAGTGTTTGATGAATTGCATGCCTGCAGTGGAACACATTTTGATCCAGAAATTGTTGAAATTTTCTTTGATAATCTCGATGAAATTCTCGAAATAAAAGCGCAATTTCCCGCCAGCGATCCGCCCGCTGCTCCAACCGCAATTGGAGTGCAAGCAAAAGCTCCCGCCGAAGAGAAAAAAGATTCGAGTGAGCAGGTTGAGGCTGTTCAAGACATGAAGCAAGCTTCTTGACATTCCTTCAGTCCTCCCGTACCCCTTAACGAATGCTTTTTTTTAGGGGTGTGAGGTCCATGTTTTTCGCTGTCGTACGAGATTGCAAACTCGGCTCAGGGAAACCAGCTTTTCACTCATTTAGTTTTTAAAAACCCGCGTTGAGCGGGTTTTTTTTTGGCTTAAATCAGTTCTCGACTCGGAGGTTGTTGTCCATGAGTTCATACATGAAGGTGTCATCGTACGAAGGTCGCAAAGGCGAAATCCGTAAAGTCGTGCTGCTTTATTCCGGTGGACTCGACACCAGTGTGATGCTCAAATGGATTCAAGACGAATACCAAGCTGAAGTGATTGCCTTGACAATCGACATTGGTCAGCAAGCCGACAACCTCGAGGAAATTCGTGAAAAAGCCCTTCGTTTGGGTGCTGTCAAGGCCGTTGTGGTCGACGCGAAAAATGAATTTGCCTATGAATATCTTGCCAAGGGCATCAAGGCTAACGCGCGTTACCAAGGCGATTATCACCTCGCAACGCCACTCGGCCGCCCACTGCTTGCAAAGTTGGCAGTTGATGTTGCCCGTGCGGAAGGCTGCGACTGCATCGCACATGGCTGCACTGGCAAAGGAAACGACCAGGTGCGTTTGGAAGGAAGCATTTTAACTCTTGCACCAGAAATGAAAATCATTGCACCTGTTCGCGAATGGGGCATGGGTCGCGATGAAGAGCTCGAGTATGCGCGCCAACACAATATCCCGGTGAAGCAAACAGTTGATTCCCCATACAGTTATGACGACAACATGTGGGGTATTTCAGCTGAAGGTGGAGAAATTGAGAACCCAGGACTCGTTCCACCACTCAAGAATATTTTGCAGATCTGCAAGCCCATCGAAGAAACTCCAAATGAGCCAACCACGCTCACGCTCGGATTTTTGAAGGGCCTACCTGTTCAACTCAATGGCCAAGACATGGGACTTGTTTCACTCATCGCGCAATTGAATGAAATTGGTGCCACACACGGCGTTGGTGTTACGCACCATATCGAAGATCGTGTGGTTGGATTGAAGGTGCGTGGAATATACGAAGCTCCAGCTGCGAGTGTGATTGTTCGAGCACACGAAACACTCGAAAAATACGTTTGCACGCGGCAAGAAAATGAATTCAAGACGATGGTCGATCAAAAGTGGGGATACCTCTGCTATGGTGCGCAATGGTACGAGCCGCTGATGCACAACCTCAACATGTATGTTGATGCAGTGAACGAGAAAGTCACCGGAACGGTGACGCTGCGTTTATTCAAAGGCCGTGCAGATGTTGTTGCAGTTGAAACTCCAAACAGTTTGTTTGACGAAAAACTTGCAACCTTTATGAAGAGTAGCGCGTTCAACCAAAACGCCTCTGCTGCATTTACCGAAATCTATACAATGCAGATGCGCATGGCCCGGGAAACCGAGCGTTATGCCCTGATTTCGATTGGCAGCGTGGAGCAGAAAGAACGCTTTCTGCCGCTTGTTTCGAAGTTGGCGGAAAGTCGATTCGTTTTGTTTGCAACTGAAGGTACACATGCGGTGTTGCAAAAAGCCGGAGTTCCAGCCGTCTGCGTTTACAAGGTTTCTGACGGCAACAAGAAGCCAAATCTTCTCGACCTGCTCAAGCAGAACCGCTTCGACCTGATTGTGAACGTTATGAGCCCTGAAAATAACACGGTTGAAGTTCGCGACGGCACTGAAATTCGTAAGTGGAGCGTCATTAATGGCGTGCAGCTGGTAAGCGAATTCGACGTTCTTAAGAATATCTGTGAGCGGTTCAAGAATCAGGTCCGCAAGCCAAATGCAGCGCGCGGAGAGCAACCAAAGCCAGCATTGATGAACGGGGTTTGATGATGCAGTGGATGCCGCTCGCTCAACTCAAGCAAAAGATTCTTGCCGCAGGTGGCTTTGTTAATGCGCACGCGCATTTTGATAGGGCTTATTCGGTGACACCTGCGGATCTTCCCGGTGCCAATGCAACTGTTGAACGCGCGTTGCAGGAAAAATGGCAATTGGTTGATGGCTGGAAACGCAATACCAGCGAAGATGATTATTTTGCCCACATCACCTCTGCGTTGCGAGCGCAGCATGAGTTTGGCGTTCGCACGGCCCTGACATTTATTGATTGCGATCCGGTGGCGGGAACACGCGCCTTGGATGCTGCAATGCGGGCAAAAGATTATGCGGCTGAGCAGTTGCAGATGCGTTTGCTTCTGGCGTGCCAAACCCTCAAGGGTGTCTGCAATTCTGAGGCGCGTCGTTTCTTTGAGATTGCACTTGAAAAAGTTGATGTGATTGGTGGTTTGCCTGGAGCCGACAAAGGCCGTGAAGCTGAACACCTTGATGTTCTGTTGAGTGCAGCGAAATCAACAGGCAAAAGAGCGCATGTTCACGTTGATCAAAATAACGACCCTTCCGAGCGCGAAACCGAGCAACTCGCGCGTGCGGTGATTCGCCATGGCGTTGAAGGACAAGTAACAGCCGTGCATGGAATAAGCATCGCATGTCAGCCGAAAAACTATCGTCATGAACTTTATGCTCTGTGCCGCGATGCAGGCCTTAGTTTTGTTGCGTGTCCCGGTGCTTGGCTTGATGCACGGCGCAACGAGAATCTCACTCCAACTCACAATGCTGTGACTCCGATCGATGAAATGATTCCCGCGGGTCTTTGTGTTGCTCTGGGTTCGGACAATATTTCCGACGTCTACAAACCGTTTGCAGATGGCGACATGTTGACCGAATTGCGGATGCTCCTCGAATCAACTCACTTTTACGACATGCAAGAACTCATCCGAATTGCGACAGACAATGGTCGGCGAGTTCTGGGGCTCGCTTAATGTATAATGCTTTGCTCAGTTATGAAGAGAATCTCCGCCGGGGGCCATTTTCAGAATGGAATTCCGGCGGATTTTTTCCGCGCCGCAAATTCCTCACTCCGCCACGTTTCTCATTTCTCCGGCACCCTTTGCATCTTCCCTTGGGCATTCCCGCGGGTCCGCTGCTTTCAACCGCATTTGTGAAGGTTGCTCTTGAGGCAGGATTTTCAATGCCTGTCTACAAAACGGTGCGAAGTTGTGCCTGGGCAAGTCATCCGTGGCCAAATGTTCTAAGTGTGCAAGTTCTTCAACAAGGGCAAAACAATGGGCGCCCACAAGCCACCGTTGTGCCGCTTGAACTTGCGGACGTTCACAGCGCCAACGCTCGCACTCGCTTGAGCATCACCAACGCATTTGGTGTCCCGAGTCTGCCTGCGCAAATGTGGTCGGAGGATTTCAAGTCACTTCCAAGCGTGGCATTTCAAGCTGGAGCAATGGCGGTTTTGAGCTTTCAGGGTTCGCGCAGGAGCGGGGAAACCTGGAACGATTTTCTTCTGGATACCGAACGCTGTTCAACTCAGGCAGCCCAGACGGTCGTTTCTGCGGGTGGAAATATTCTTGAAATGAACGTGAGCTGTCCAAATGAAGCCGGTGCACCTATCTACACAGATCTGCTTGCCTTGAGAGAAACTCTGCAGGCGGCTGCAAATGGCTTGTCAGAGTTTTCTTCGGTGAAGCTGATTGTGAAATTGGGAATACTACCCGACGATTTGATTCTGCCCGCAGTCGAAATTATCTCGAAATATGCGCATGGCATTAGCGCTATCAATACATTAAGTGCAAATATTATTGATCCGCAAGGCGGACGCGCTCTTGGTTCTGGTGCCGAACATGGCGGAATCTGCGGCGACTTGATCCGCGCTCCCGCTCTAAAAATGATCTCTCAACTGCATCTTGCCCGAAAAACTCTTGGCTTACATTCCGGTGATTTTGCTTTGGTTGGGGTGGGCGGCTGCAGCACAGCTCAACATCTACAAATGTTTTTAGATGCCGGTGCTGATGTTGTGCATGCTGCCACCGGTGCAATGTGGAACCTGCAGTTGGCCAGCGAATGTGCACGCGCTCTTGATGTGCCTTTCTCATGCGAGGAATAATAAATGATTGCTCTCAATGACCCTCGACTTTCTGCACTAGTCGATCTTTTTTTCGCAGATTCAATTATTAAAGTTGATGCAGCGAGCCCCTTTGTTCTTTCGAGTGGCGCTAAATCGCCAATCTATCTCGACCACAGGCGGGCTTTTACCAATCCTAAACTGCGCAAACTTCTTGTTCAGACGTGGGCCGAATCGATTGAAAATAAATTGAAAGAGTTGGGATTGCGTCCGCAAAATGTTGTTTGTGTTGGAACTGCAACAGCAGGAATTGCTCCAGCGATGGCGCTTGCCACACAGTTTGATTGCGAATTTCTTTATGTGCGGCAGAAGCCCAAGGGTCATGGCCTTCAGCAAATGGTTGAGGGAGCCTTCGACCCGAGACGCCCGCATATTGTGATCGACGACATGCTCACCACTGGGCAAAGTTTGTTGAAGTCGGTTGAAGTTCTGCGTCAGCTCAATACGAATATTGTTTGCGCAAGCACAGTCACGACACATGCATTGCCTTCTGCGCATCGCAAATTTGCAAATCTGTCTATTCCGCTTACAACTCTGTTTGAAACTCAGTTCATCCTCTCAACGGCGCAGGACATGGGATTGATCTCTCAAGCCGATTTGCGCACAGTGATGGCTTGGTTGGAAACACTGAGCGCGGTCAGCGATTCACTCGATTGAGGATGTAAGAATTATGTTTCTGATGGGATTTGATGTGGGTGGCACGAAAATTGAAGCCACCCTGTTCCAAATGTCTCAATCGGCCATCAAGCAGAGCAAGAAGGGTGAAGCATTTCGCTGTGCACACCCGACCGAAGGATTACTGCACGGTGAAGTTCTTGCGCGCCGCCGAGAACCAACCGAACGGCACAAAGGTTACGAATCCATTGTTGATAAAATGGCTGGCTTAATTTCTGCTACCTGTACTGAAGCAGGAGTTGCACTTTCAGATCTCAGCGGTGTTGGATTTGGCCTTCCGGGTTCCATTGATCCGCGCACCTACCGCATGTTGAATGGCAACACCATGGTTCTTGTCGATCGCGACATGGTGAACGATGTGCGCAAGAAAGCAAACCTACCTGCACAGGTTCCGGTGCGTGCCGAGAACGATGCGAATTGTTTTGCTTTGGCTGAAGCATTGTGTGGTGCAGGGTTGGAGCATGAAAAGCACGTTGGAATTCCGGTTCACGAGCAAACCGCAGTGGGAATCATCCTTGGCACCGGTTGCGGTGGAGGAATCGTTATCCAAGGACGCACTCTGCGCGGTGCACGTGGTGGAGGCGGTGAATTGGGACACACCATTCTCTATCGCGATGGGCATCAGTGTTATTGCGGTCAATCGGGTTGTGCGGAGCAATATTTGTCGGGACCTGGACTCGAGTCGTTGATGGCAACCCGCCACTATAGCCAGCTTGGAAATACCTTTTTGAGCGCAAAAGAGATTTTTGAAAAAGCACAGGCCTCAGACCCGGCAGCTTTGGCCGTTGTGGCGCGTTACAAAAATGATCTCGGGCGGTTTTTGGGGAGTCTCACCTCGGTTTTCGATCCGCACTATTTTGTTCTAGGCGGAGGGCTCAGCCTTCAACCGAGCATCTATGAAGGTCTTTCAGAGATCCTTGCGAACCACACCTTTCTCCCGAACAGTCGGGTGCCTGTTTACAAGCACCAACTTGGCGATTCTGCAGGCGGTTTGGGTGCTGCTTTGTTGGCTTTGTAAACAGCCTCAAGTCCGCCTCGGAAGTGCCGATCTCCCCTAAGGCTCGGATTGAATTAAGGGTCTTTCATGGGTGAAGAAGTTGGCACAGGACGTGTGCTTTTGATTTGCAAGAAAAACTCAAACAGTGCGTTGTACAAACGTGCTTTGCAGGTCGTTGATCTCGAAGTCGATACAGTCGAGAATTTGGCCGATGTTGAAGGCCAATTGAGCATGCGCCCGGCGAAGGCTTTCGTCCATTCCCTTGAGGGATTCGAACGCACCGAGACAACTCAATTCCATTTCAATTTTTGCAGAGGTTCCCACGCTGCAACCACCCATCGCTTCATGATTTACCGAGCGAACAACATGCGTGCCGTCGCCTTCTCACTCGATTGCGGAATGCAAAAAGCCGTCGCCTGCGAACGAGCAGCGCATACGTTGGGTCATACGGTGAATCTTTGCCTTGAAGCCGGAAAGAATCGCGATGAGCTGCAGGAGCTTGGATTAGGGATTGCAACTTCGGGCCGTGTTGATTTGTCTGCAGAGGAATCTGGGTTGGTTGAAAAGGCTTACAAAGCCTTTCCGAATGATCCTATTATTCGCGTAGCGCAAGCACGTATTCATCTGCAGCGGGGTGAGTATCCCATGGCTGTTGAGCTTTCGCGGCGGCTCCTGCAAGCCGAACCCTACAATGTGCGAGCCATGACCATTTTGGGCGAAGTTCAAGCCAAAATGGGCGAAATGGAATTGGCTTTGAAGCTGCTCAAAAAAGCCGATGAACTGTCGGCTGGGAATCCCGATAGGCTCGCGACCCTTGGGCAGATCTGTATTCAATCCGGTCTCTATATTGAAGGGAAAGCCTATCTTTTGACCGGATTACGGCTTTTTCCTCACATACAAACCCTGCGCAATAGCCTAACCCTATGTCCGCTGGAGACAAACGATTTTTCCGAAGTGCTTCTCCTCCTGAAAAATGTTGTCACACCCGAAGGGTTGGTCTCGTTTGCAAGTGATGTTCTGAAACCTATCGTATTGATGCGTCGCTTTGATGTCTTGAACCAGTCGGTTGCAATTGCTTTGCAGGAATTTTCTGAGAATTCACAAAAGTGTAAATTTTTGCACAATCTTGCCATTGAGTTAAAAGAAATGGGTGCAAAAAATGAAGCGGTTGCTCTGTTGAGGCGTTGTTTGGAGCTTGATCCCAAATTTCCCGGAGCCGGCGATTTGCTCATTAAAATCCAGACAAATCTTGCCGCGTAAGCGATTTTTTACCCAATTCACTTTGATTTTTGACTCCCACGGCATCTCCTGCGCGGGGCTCTTGGGCTCATCCTGTCAGGATAAACCTGAGAAGGGGAGTTCATGGGAGTTCGTGTCAATACAGGGTCTGGCATCGATCCTGGTTTGGTCAACAAACTGATCGAGCTTGAGCGTCAGCCCATTAAACAAATTGAATCGCGAAAAAAAGATCTCGAGGAAGAGAGAAAAACCTTCCGCGAGTTCACTCAACTTGTTTCCAATTTGGGACAATCGTTGAACGCTCTGCGAAACCCTTCCGACTTCCGCAAATTGAAAGTCGACAGTAGCAACCCAGATTTGGTGGACGCAACGGTTGATAATTTAGCTGTGCCAGGAAGCTACGAAATCGAAATTCGTCATCTTGCCAAGACGCAAAAACTTCTTACCGAAGGCTTTCCCGACAAAGACGAAACTCCAGTTGGCTTTGGTTACATGACAGTGGAGTTGGATGATGGGCGGCGCTTTGATGTGGATATTGACCCTGATGCTTCTACACTTCAGGACGTCGCCAAAAAGATCAATGAAGCCAATGCAGGATGCAAAGCTGTTATCCTGAACACGAAGGAAAACCTTGAAGACCCAAACGCCGATAGTTATCGTCTGTTGGTGATTTCCGAAAAATCTGGCAAAGCTGGCAAAGTGATGGTTGATCCCGATACAACCTATCTCGAATTCAAAGAGCAAATGACCGGTCGCAATTTGGAAATGCTGTTTGAAGATGTGCCTGTGTTTGACGACGACAACTCTGTCGAAGGGTTAATTCCTGGTTTGGTCATTAACGCAAAAAGAGCTGAACCAGGAACAAAAATAACATTGAAGATAGATTTTGACAGCGAGAAGACGTTTGAGTCGATAGGCACCTTCGTTGACTCTTACAATAAGGTCTCTGAGTTCATCGATAAACAATTTCAGGTCAACCCACAGACCAACAAAGCAGGAACACTTTCCAGAGATTCAACACTGAAACAATTGCAGCGCAACTTGCAGTCGGCGCTACAGTACCAAAGTAACGGGAAATTTCGCAACCTGGCCGAGATTGGTATCACCAGTGATCCAAAAACTGGCGCACTGAAACTTGACGCAACTAAAGTGAAGAAGGCTCTGGCCGATGACTACAACGGTGTTGCTGAGCTCTTTGTTCAAACTGAGAACGGAGCAGGCTTTGGCACTCGGATGAGCGACACGGTTCGGAATGCGCAGAATCAGCAGACCGGTGTGTTGGGCTCCAAAGAGCGCGAGTACAAGCGTACTTTGGGATCATTCGATGACGATATCGCTCGGAAGGAACGCGCTGCGTCGCAAAGAGCCGAGGGTATCAAGCGAAAGTTTGCTGCGCTTGAAGGTTTGATAAACGGAATGAACTCTCAAGGTCAGGCGATTGCTGCACGACTGGGAGTTGCATCCGGGCCCATGCCGGGGCTGAGTTAAGTAACAAGTTGTATTGAACCGGCGGATGCAGGGAGAGTGGGCGTTTATGCAGAACAACCCGTACCGAGCGTATCAAAAAACTCAGGTGACCACTGCGAAGCCTGAGAAGATTTTGTTGATGCTCTACGAGGGAGCCATCAAATTCACCAAGATGGCTATCCTGCGTATGCGCGAGAAGAATGTAGCTGAAAAAGGTAAGTTTATCAGCAAAACACTTGCCATTGTGTCTGAGTTGATGAACACACTCGACCACGAGAAGGGCGGACAAATAGCTGCAGACTTGGAAAACCTTTATATGTTTGCAATGGACAAGCTGATTGAAGCAAACATGCACAATAGAGTTGAAGACCTGGAAGTTGTAGAGCGGCTTCTAACCACACTCTATACGGCGTGGCAAGATGTTGTGAATAACCCGCGTCCGGATGGCGTTCCAAGCCCAACCCTACAACCCGAGTTGAACGCCCTTTACCAGCAAGCGCAAGCCCCACAAAAACCGCAGCGCTGAGTTGCTATTGAGGGTGTCTAAAAAAGCCAGTGAAGCAAGCTTCACTGGCTTTTTTTCTTTCGAGTTGAATTTCTTTCTGACCTCCCAGACCTTATTTAGGAAGAATTCTATATTTATTAAACATCTGAATTCACACCGCTTAAAA
>RGDM01000059.1 GCA_009918675.1 bacterium | reverse complement strand
TCACAGTTGGGCCTTCGGGATGCCCTAGTTCACCCATTGCACGGTTCTGTTTTACATACTCGGTGTTGTACCGACCAATTTCCTTTTCCATGATCTCGCCCGGATACATGCGTCCGTTGCGGTTCTTGGTGTCGGACTCCATAAACACGCCCTTAATGAAATAATTCCTCTGACCGTTTTTGTCTTCGGTCAGAACTTGAATATCACTTTGGGTTGTTTCGGTAATGAGTTTCATTGGTTAAATTAGTATGCGTCGGAACCCGAGGAAGTATTAACTGGACCTTTGGCTTTTACAGTCTTGGTCTTTTGACTCTTCTTCTTGATGTCTTCACCTTCAGCGGCTTCCTTGACTGCCTTTTTCTTGTTGTACTGCTTCCATGCGGTGGCGTACATGACGCTCTTGCCACGCTTGCCGTACTGCTTGTGGAAAGAAGACTTGGCGTGCTTGGATGCACTTCCTGAAATGATGCAAGTTGTTCTCGCATTGCCGTAAGGTTTTGGTCACGCAGTGCGGTTTGAACGTCTTTTGTCGACAAGCCAGGCAAAATGAAAATGAAGCGTGCTGTTGGTGGCGATTTTAAATATGATTCATGCACATTTCTATGATGTTTCGAATGATAGTAATCAAAAAACAGCAGTGCAAAGAGGGAAAGCCCGGCGACAACCAGCCGGAGGCTTCTATTTACTTTCGAGGTCGCGTGTTTTGCAAGCGTGTAAACTGCAGCGCCAACGACACTCAGGCAAATGATTGCTCGAATGCTTTCAAAAAATCCACTGCCCAGACCAATAAAAAGCTGAACGAATCGGTTTCCTGGTGTCCATTCTGGTTGATTCAGCGCAACGATCATGAAACTGCAAAAGTAAAAGGTTACGAGATAAACGAGGGTGACGGTTCGTTGAACTGAAACGCGCAAGGCCTCAAGCGTCCAACGCACGCCTATCGAGAATGCCAGAAGCGGCAACATCAATCCAAGCCAAGTCGTTAGAATTAAATTGTCATTAAAAATGTGCGCACTTTTTTGAAGGGATTCATACAGTATCGCTTCGGATAAATTTTCTAAGGCGGGTGGCCATGCGCGCACATGATTTTTAATTTTGAAATAGGTGATGAGTGAATGCATGAGCGCAAACACAAGAGTGAGTGCAACTCCTGTGATAAGAAAAGGGAGATCAAACAGAGCTGTGATCGAGCGTGAGGATTGTCCGGTAAATGATCGTTTATGCGAATACATGCCGCGCAATCCTCTTATGCGGGATAGATATGATACTTGCTTGCAGATTCTGCAAAGCTCGCAGCATCTTTTTCCGACCAATCAAGCATGTCAAGAAGCCGGGCTTTGAGTGTGTTGCTCCAAGGGGTTCCGCGCAGGGTTTCGAAAAACTCGCGCCAGCGGCTGTCTCCAAGTACGAGATGAACAGGTGGATCGGTGAAGTTGTATTCATATCCAGGTCCCTTCCATTGGAAGGCCGGAAATTCTGCGGCAGCCGCTGCAAGAAACAACACACCGAGCGCAAAAGTGTTACAATCATCGGGATTGTGGACGTGGACTTGAAAGCCTTTGCACAACGCTCCCTGGTGTTTGTTGAATGTAGGTCGGAAATCATGAAGTCTGAATTTCAAGCCGTCAAAGCGAAATTGTGGTGCAACAGTGGAGTTCCACGCGTCGAAAATCTCAAGCATGCGCTGTGCTGGCAACTCTGGTGCACCGATTGTTTGGAACGGCAGCGTGCTGCCCCGTCCCTCGCTGATCATGGTTGTTTCTAAGGTGACAAAAGCAGGAAAGCAGAATGTGGTTTCCCAAGTCGGGAGATTCGGGCTTGGCAAGGTCCAATTTCGATTTTTTAATTCCGTAAGAGATGTTGAGCGTTTCAGACCAGCGACGGGAATCACTTCGTAGGGGTGGGAATGTTTGTCGAGCGCATAAAAGAAATGACCAAGTTCACCCATCGTTAAACCGTGGCGCATGGGAATTGAATACCAACCGACAAAGCTTTCCCACTTCATGTCGAGGCAATTGCCCTGGGTGAATGCTGCTGGACGATGGCTTTGGCTGAGGCCGAGTGGATTAGGGCGATCAAGCACAACCACCCGCTTGTGTAAGTTTTCTGCTGCGCGCATGCATCCAGCCAAAGTCAGCATATAAGTATACACACGGCAACCGACGTCCTGCAGGTCAATAAGAATTGTGTCGACTTCTGCGAGCTGCTCGGGGGTTGGAATTCTGGTCTTTGAATAGAGGCTGAACAACGGCACGTGAGCGCCATTCGCCAGTTTGAGAGTGCTGTCAGGGGTTTCAATCATGTTGTCTTGTTCAGTTTGCCCATATCCGTGCTGAGGGCCGAACACACAAGCCAGAGATGAGGTCTGGTTCTGCCGCAAAGCATCTACGATGACGTCAACTGTGGGACGAAAATCTTGCGATGTGCAGGCCTGATTCGTGACCAAACCAATGCGGCCCATGTTGTTCAGGAGATGCGGTTCTTGCAAAATTCGGTCAACTGCAGAAATCACCATTTGCTCACCTTTTTATCTATTTCCTGTGTCACAGAAGAAATGACTGAGTCGAGATCTTGCCCCACAACTGATCGAATACTTTCATGAGGGTCAGACGTGCTCTCGGCGTGTGCTGTGAGGACACCATCTGCCGACTCTTGAATTTCAATTTGGAAGGCTCGACTTTCCACGACGTAGAGAAATTGGTGCAGTTTGAAGAGATGGCCTTTGTGCGGGCGGTCGGATGCGTGCGCTGCCATCTTTTCGGAAGTCATGAAATAACTGCTCCATCCTTTGATCTTGTGACTGTTCAACCCAATAAAAACGCCAAGAAACGGCTAAACCGTCAATGGGGACTCCCCCCTGCAATTTTTACGCGTTGATGCCAGGCCCACATGGTCCGATCCCATGACCAGAAAGTCAATCAACCTGTTGCGGTTGGAGTGAAGGAGTTCGCACCATCCGCTTTGCGCGCAGAAGCAAACTACGTGCAGATGTTCCGTTGATTGAATGAAGGGTTTTTTTACATCACAGGGTCAGGATGACCCGGCGGTAGAGCACAAGATGTTGCTCACCGTGATTCAAGGAGGAACACCGTATGGGTTTGCGGATACAAACCAACGTGCAGGCGCTGACTGCGCAAAGGAACCTGATCACATCGACTGACCAGAATAATCAGTCGATGGAACGCTTGGCTTCGGGCTACCGGATTAACAAGGCTGCTGATGATGCAGCTGGATTGGCCATCTCTGAAAAGTTGAAGGCCGACATCCGAGGCCTGAATGCTGCTAAGCGCAACGCTAGCGATGGCGTGTCATTGGTTCAAACCGCTGAAGGTGGCTTGAATGAAGTTGGAAACATCTTGAGTCGCTTGCGCGAACTCGCGATCCAGTCCAGCTCGGATACAATTGGTAACACTGAGCGTGGCTTCCTGAACAAGGAATACACATCGCTCAAAGATGAAATCGACCGTATTACCAATGCAACCGAGTATAACGGGACGCGTCTTCTCGTCGGAAACCAGGATGGACTGGACCCTTCCCTTGTGAACCGGAGCAATCCGTATCCATTGGAAATCCAGGTCGGTAAAGACTATTTCGGGAGTGTTGATGATAAGGGACAGCAAAATCCAGTCAACGTGATTCGGATTGATTTGCAGAACCTCAACACCAACACAGACGTAAATGGTCTGAATCTTGGCCGTAGTACTGAAGATGGTGGTACACGCGTCGACAGTAAGGAAAGCGCACAACAGTCGATTTCGACAATTGACAGCGCAATCCAAAAGGTCGCTGAATATCGCTCCTACTTGGGCGCGATCCAAAGCCGACTTGGCTCGACGATCAACAACCTCTCGGTGCAAACTGAGAACTTCGCGGCTGCAAACAGCCGTATTCGCGATACCGACTTTGCGGATGAGTCTGCGAAACTTACGCAGTCCAACATCCTCAAACAAGCTGGTGTTGCGGTTCTCTCTCAGGCCAACCAGTCGCCTCAGGCGGCGCTTCGCTTACTCCAGTAAGCGAAGTCAGATCCAGCCTTCGGGCTGGATTGCTTCCAAGATTATCTCCTTCCACATGGGCGGGCCGGCAGGATGCTGGCCCGCTTTTTTTGAATCACCAGTGGATGTGAATCGGTGTTCCAACTTCGACACGTTGGTAAAGCCATTCAATGTCGGCAGGAGCATTTCTCACGCATCCTCCAGAAACCCGTCGCTCATCGGCTGTCGTAGAGCTGCCAATCAACCAGGGTTGGTTTGTGCCGTGAATTCCGAAGGTGTGATCGATAAACCAAAGAATTTTCTTTCCAAACGGATTCTCTGGATCGCATCCAGCAACAAACACTGGATGGCTCGAGTTACCAAGGAATGGTGGACAGTGTTCTTTTTCTTCAATCTCAAACCAACCCGTGGGCGTGACTTTTCCCTCACGAGCGGTGCCCACGTTCCAGGTTCGCAATGCCTGACCGTTTTTCTGAAGAGTGAGTGTGTTGGTGCTCAAATTTATGATTATGAGCATGGAAAGAGCAATCTGCATTGTGACTCCTCCTTCGGATTGCGAATTCAAGACGAAAAACGCAGTAGTAAACTTCTCCTGTCGACGAAGCCTCAAGTTGGAAGTGTCTCAAAAACAAGCTTGAGAGAAAAATAGCTTCCTGTCATGTGCCGAATATTGATAGAAATCTTGAGTTGGACAAGTTAAAGTTGAACAAGAAAATCGCAAAATTCACGTGCCACATTCCGAAGAGAGGAGTAGCCTTCAGCAAACTGCCGCAGTAATTGCTGATGTTGTTCCTGTTGTCGATGTTGTTTTACGCTATATTTGCTTGTTGAAGTTGCAGTTGAGCTGGCTAATGCGGTTTAGGGTTGCCGCCGAGAAGTCTCCTTTTCGGCGGCACTTTTTTTATTTTCGTAAAATCATGTAACGTCATGCATCCTGACTCCGCACTGGCGTCGAGCAAATCTCTTTTTGGGACAATTCTTGAATGATTACTTTAGGCAATCTGACCATGCGCTTCGGCGCAAAAATGCTCTTCGAAAACATCAATTCGCGCTTCAATATGGGCTGTACTTACGGAATTATTGGAGCAAACGGAGCGGGCAAGTCGACGCTGCTTAAAATAATCGCTGGTCTCATCGAGCCCGATACGGGTGAAGTCACGTTTAGTAAAGATCTGCGTTTAGGCTTTTTGAAGCAAGACCAATTTGAATACGACGAGCAATCTATTCTTGGCACGGTGATTATGGGAAACCGTTCGCTCTGGGATGCCATGCAAGAAAAGGAAGAAATTTATAACCGCGGAACATTCACCGACGCAGAAAACGATCGCCTCGGTGACCTAGAAATGGTTGTGGCCGAAAATGATGGCTATGACGCAGATGTTGTTGCAGCACAATTGCTTGAAGGGCTAGGCATTCCGACCTCGCAACACAATGACAAAATGAAAACGCTCGCTGGAGGATACAAGGTTCGAGTTCTTCTTGCTCAGTGCTTGTTCCCCAAGCCCGATATTCTGCTGCTTGATGAACCTACAAATAACCTTGACGTGCACAGCATCCGCTGGCTTGAAAACACAATCAAACAAAGACAAGGTATCACTCTGATCGTCTCACACGATCGGCATTTCTTAAATTCAACATGCACTCACATTGCCGACATCGATCGCAACACAATCAATTTCTATTCAGGCGACTACGACTACTTCATGGCTGCAAGTCAGCTCGCAGTTGAGCAAAAAGAACTTTCGAATATGAAACTTGAAAAGCGCAAAACAGAGCTGGAAGCTTTCGTTGCCCGCTTCAGTGCCAATGCAAGCAAGAGTAGTCAGGCCTCGAGCCGACAAAAACTCCTTGAAAAGCTAGAAAAGCAAGTCGAGGAAATTGTTCCTTCGAAGCGCTTGTATCCTAAATTTCTATTTAAGCCGAAGAAGCAACTCGGCAAGCAGCTTCTTCAGGTTGAAAGTATCGCGAAAACCTTTCCCCCTCTTGAGGGAGAAACACAAAACAAAACTCTTTACACCGATCTTCATCTCTATCTGAATCCCGGTGATCGTTTGGCAATTATTGGACCCAATGGTGTTGGCAAGTCGACATTGCTCAAAATGTTGATTGGTGAGCTAAGTCCTGACAAGGGAAAAATTGCGTGGGGTGTAAGCACTCAGATTGGTTATTTTCCGCAGGATCACAAAGAAGCTTTGCCATCGGGAACGACACCTTTCGAGTGGCTGACAACCTTTGCACCTGACGAACCGCATGAGTACGTCCGTGGATTTTTAGGGAGAATGTTGTTTCGTGGTCCTGAGCAGGACAAACGCACCGAGGCATTGAGCGGCGGTGAACGAGCGCGTGTGCTTTTTTCAAAATTGATGATGGACGGCGCGAATGTGATGATTCTTGATGAGCCGACCAACCACCTTGATCTCGAGAGTATTACAGCATTAAATGATGCATTAAAGGAATTTCAAGGTTCACTCATTTTCGTGAGTCATGACATCGATTTCATCAGTTCGCTTGCGAACCGGGTGTTGGAGATTGACAATAAAGGTAAGCACCGATTCATGGATATAGCCGAATTCGTTCCCTGAGTTTCGATTATCAAACGGGTTCTGGAATCGCTTTTGGGCGAATCTCGATGAGGCGTTTTATCTTTTTCGTCTCTTTGAAAGCAAGCTTGACGAAGCCGCGTGCTAGACTCAATTTAGTCGCGAGTTCGACAGCTTCGACAGACTCGTTCGCCATTCCTTCGAGTTTTTTAACGGGTCCCTCATAAAGAACATGGCTGCGGATGTGGTTGAAGACACCTTCGCGCAGTGCTGCTTTGTCTGCATCAACCGCATAGATGATTTTCTGAGAGTCACCGACCAGTGTTTTGCCAACCACATACGACCAATATCTCGTTCGACGCAGAGCATTGCCCGGTGACAAACAAACAGCAGTCATCTCACTCACAGAAGAATCAACCGGAGCAATTTCTTCATTTGGAATTTGTTGCAAGGCTCTGAACGGGCCTCGCTCGATGAGGGCAAATCCGCCTTGAGGTTCTAGATTGCTGTTAAAGCAGATAAATGAACGACCCTGCTTGAGATAGTCAACCGGCAGTCGAATGCCATCCGCAGTTTCAAATTGCTTTTGCAGAATTCGAAAGTCTCGTTCGCATTCAAGGTTTTTGAAATGTAGTTTTTCATCATTCAAAAATAAATTCGTTAGTTCAGAGAAAATAATGAGCCCGTGACCAAACAACGTGAACATTCTGAGGCCTCCAAAAGAAAACGAATCATACGCTCAACTGGGTCGGTTGCAAAGTTGATTTTGTTATTGCAACAGTTCAATTTAACAAGGGTCGATAACTCTTCAAATGTTATAGAGGCAATTTAAGGGGTATACTAGCAAAATTATAAAGCGAGTGATTTTTAAGGTTTGCTTGCTTCAGAGTCTCGCTTTGAGCTTTTGCTTCAAGAAGAATGGAAAAGTATTTCTGGATGCTTGCCCATGACTTTTGCAATTGCTTCAACGATAGAGCTTAGCAGCGTCTCGGGCAATTGATGATTTTGCCCCACCAGTGCTGCATGAACGCGGAGACTTAGCGAAAGGTGACCTTGCCAAGTAATGACGCCGATTCCAATCGGAAAACAGGGTGTTCCTGCGGGAGGGGCGATTGCGATTGCGATTGGCCAGTGATCATTGTGTCGAGCGTTCGCAAAATTCCAGACTCCGAGATTTGAGAACGATCCCATCCAAGAATTACGCTCGCCGCGTAGTCGAGCAAGCCGATATAAATTGTTTTCGCCGAGACCCGCCGACAACTCTGCAATGCTCTGTGTTGCCAAGGCTCGCCATTTGTTGAGCGAGTGGCGGTAAGTTCGCTCAAGTTCTGCAAGTGTGTCGCTTCGACTGAACTGAAGTCCAACCGAGCTTGTGTGGTTCTGTTTGCTCAGGCACTCCAGAGTGCTTTTTCGCATGTTCACGGGCAGCAGCCAACGACAGAGTTGCTGAGATTCTGCAAGTAAATGTTCTGCAGCAACGGTATTCACAAGCCAAAGTAAAAAGACTGTCAAAGATACTTTGTTTTTACGTGCGTGTTCACGCAAGAGCTGACTCGATGGTTGTGAAAAAATTCTCCAGCCAACGTGTTCGGGTGTGTATGTTGCATTCGCCTGAAATTGTTTCCACTGAGTTTGAGATGGGCGGAGATCTTCGATAAGGCCCAAAATTCCTGCTCTTATTGAGGAAAAGGATACTGGAGAATGAAGATTGAATGATGGTATTCTAAATTCATCTCCCGACCATTGCTCGGAGATTTCCAACAGAGCTCCCATGCCATCAAAAGATTCATGGTGAAATTTCCGCTGCTCGTAAGTTCCATCCGCAAAATAAGAATTGATTTCGAAAATATCGCCCCGGCCGAGACGCTTCTCAACTTTAAATATGAGTCCCAAGGAATCGTGTTTCAAGAGAAAACCCATTCGAATGCAGGGATATGAGCGGGGCGCAGAAAGCCAGAGGAAAATTCAGGCAGATTGCTGTGCTCGGGATGGAACACTCTGTAAAGCGAACCTCCGACTTTAAAACCAAAAACACGATTGAGTGTGGATAGAGGTGAGGATTCTTCATCCATGACAATCAAACCGGTAAACAGCCCGGGCAGTTGCAGCGAAGTCTGCAGAGCCTTTGCCAGTAATTGTTGCCGCACTTCCTGGCGTTGCTCAGGCGCAATACTTTTCGAGATCCGGAAGGCAGAGATATATGTACCTGAAGACTCAAATTTCAAATGTGTTTTTTTGTGAACGGCTCGCACCTGGCGCTCATGAGGAGTATTCACGAGCAAGCAGGCAGCGATAATCTGCCCATTTTCAATGAGCACGATTGGCGTTGAGTGATCGCGCAGACGGACGATGTCATCGCAAGTTAGATCGAAAGCCAGAGATCCGAGGTTGCTTTTGTAAAATCCAAGAAGTTCATTGAATGATGCATCGCTCAATTGTGTTGGTGTTGCGAGAACCTTATGCAGACCTGGAGGTTTTGGCCAGACATGCGCTGTGTAACCCATCAATCGGCTATATTCGAGCGGAAAGGACTGACGTGAAAGTGCGGCTTTTGCAGGATGATTTTCGTCCAAGATTGCGGTTAAAAAAAGTCCGCAGTGATTGAAATCCTCGAGTTGCGGGCTTACCTTTACAAAATCTGCAAAGCATTTGTAGAAATTTTGTCTCACACGGTGCGAAACGGAATGCGAAACTCGCAGATCTTGAAGATATCCTACTTCGGTTTGGTTGCCGCGCACGATGGCTTTGCGCGTTGAAAAAGCTCCGACTCCAACAATGCGTTCGTTCTCTGTGCAGACGAGCGCTGAATACCTGTCGGCTTGCAGAGATAACAGTGAGAAATAGTCGTTACCACGCGTGAAGCCGACGCTGAGCTGACCCGAGGTCATTGAGGTTGAATTGATAAATTCAGCAATTGCTTGGTTGTCTTCTCGTGTCGCAAGGCGGAGACCCGAATAACGCTCCGTCAGCGCGCGCAATTGAGGCGTTGCGTTGCTGGAATCAATGAGCATCTCCACCTCAGACATCAAACATGAAATGTATTTTGCTCATATCTGTGAATATCATAAAAATCAACAAGATATTTGGCAGGCAGGTCTGATTCGCATATATTGACGGCCTCCAATCAATGCCTTGAGGAGCTGATGTGTCACCGTTGTTCTCAATGTCATTTCGAAACCTGACTCGCAACCGTCGGCGCACGCTTTTGGCACTCGGTGCAGTGGTGGTTGGTTTATGTGCTCTGACTCTTTTACGCGGGTTCGTTAACGCGGTGCGGCAAGCACAGCTGGCTGCAACGCTCTATGGCACAACGGGGATGCTGCAAATTCACCATAAAGGTTACGTAAAAAATGTTTTAAGCAATCCCCTTGATCTCGCATTTGAAGACTCTTTGCAATTGAGAAAAACCATTCTCTCGACCGCGCATGTCCTAGCATTGTCGCCACGACTACAATTCAGTGGTTCTTTGTCGGCCACCGAGCCGCTCAGTTCAAACCCGCAAGAGCTGGCAAATTCTGAACCGAAAACGACGTTTCTGTCGGCAAATGCCGTCGATCCGGAGTTGGATAGAAAGGTGATGCCGCAGCTCTACGAATGGGTGATTGCTGGTCAGGTTTTTACAAACGCCTCAGACTCTGCTTTTGTCGTTCATCGAGATATCGCAGGGCCGCTTGGTATAGATGATATAAGTCAAAATCTTGCCCAGCCAAAAGAGCAATGGCCTGTGCTCTTGGCACCGGATAAAGAAGGCGCACTTTCGGGAGACGCTCTGCAAATTTCTGGTCTGCTTGGTAGCGCTGTCCCAACCGACAAGCGCCTTGCGCTCGCACCGTTGAAAACGATTCAACGGCTTTTGAAAATGGAAAACCAAATCACCGAATATGTAGTTCGGCTCGATGATGTTGTGCATGCCGAAATTGTACAAACGGAGTTGACCTCCCGACTTGGCGACAAATTTGAAGTGAGTCGGTGGGATGAACTTGCTCCCTTCATCAAAGACCTTCTCAGCAATGTAGACAAGATTTTTGGTTACATTACCGCTGTCTTTTTGCTCGTCATTATGCTCGGAATTGTCAATTCCATGTTTATGAACGTGATGGAACGGGTGAGAGAAATAGGTACCATGATGGCACTTGGTATTCGCCGTGGATACATCTTGTCGCTGTTCGTTCTTGAGGGGGCGTTTTTAGGTGCATTAGGTGCTTTGCTCGGTCTGAGTGTCGGAGTCCTGATCGTATTCGTTGCCTCGCGGATTGGAATTCGCATCCCTGCTCCTGGCTCAACAATCAAATTCGTCTTACATCCATTTGTGACCCAAAAATTTCTTTTTGATTCATTTGTTTTTACAACCTGTGGAGCTGCTTTCGTGAGCTTGTGGCCCGCCTTTCGAGCGTCGCGTTTGCGCCCGGTGGAGGCTTTGTCGGCTGTATGAATATTCTCTATCAAGTGGCAGTTCGAAATGTATTTCGCAATCGTCGGCGCAGTCTCTTTACATTGTCGGCGATAGCCATTGGTCTTGCTGTCGTTTTAATCATCACGGCAGTCTCTAATGCGTTTTACCGATTCTCAATTGAAAACGCGGTGAACGTTAAAATTGGTGCTCTGCAGATCCACAAAAGTGGTTACCTGAGCAACGTATCTCTGAACCAGCTCTCGTTTCACTTTCAATATGGCCAAGAATTGTTGCGTAAAGTTGAGAGCGTTGCAGGTGTAAAGGCCGCGAGTGGTCGAATCGCGTTTCGCGGCCTTGTTTCAAATGGTCGCAATCAAGCGTTGTTTTTCGCAAACGGCGTTGATGTTGAGCGCGAGCAAAAAGTCTGTCCACGTTGGTTGGGAACACTGACTGAAGGCAGTCAACCTCTCTTGCCTTCAGACACAGGTCAGGCGATGGTCGGTCAAGAGTTGGCACGCAGTTTAAATGTTGCTCCCAAAGGTGCTTTGATTCGTTCTGTTGTTTCATCTGAAACTTCGCAACAAACCGAGCCAGGTGAGTTTCTCAATCTCTCGGGTTCAAGTCCTCAAGGACGGCAGAACGCTATTGATGTTCAGGTGAAAGCAACAACCAAATCGCTTCTTCCTCTTGAAGAAAAACGCTCCATCACTTTGCCACTCAGCGCTGCTCAGTCGTTGCTCGGCCTCACCGGTGAAGTCACGGAAATCGCTGTGGCCGTGCACGATCTTGATCACTTGGAAGCAGTTCAACAGCGCCTGCAAGCGGCAATGGGTTCAGAATTTGAAGTGAGCCTGTGGAGCGACGTTCAACCCTTCTTGCGCGACGTTCTTTTTCGACAAAAAGTCTTAATAGGTATTGTGAGCTTTATCCTTTTTATCTTAGTCTTGTTTGTTATCGCCAATACCATGACCATGGCGGTCTTCGAGCGCACACGTGAAATCGGGACGATGCTCTCTGTCGGTATCAAGAAAAATCAAATCCAAAGAATCTTTTTTTCTGAAGCGATTTTTGTCGGCATCATTGGCGCGCTTGCTGGATTGTTGCTCGGCTTAATTGTTGTTTTGGTGTTGAAGCGAATTGGCATTCCATTTGGCTCAGAAGGATTCGAAGAGGGAATGCTTTATCCGTTTTTACAGGTTCCTTTTTCCTGTGCTGCATTTATTGCTGCGGTCTTTTGTGCAGCATTGGCTGGTCTTTTTCCCGCGCGCCGAGCTTCGAATATGAATCCTGTCGATGCTCTTCGTGCCTAATCGAGTTGAAGGGTAATATTCTATGAAAGCACGTTTGATTCTTCATTTCTCTGTTTGTGTTGGATCATTTGCATTTATCACTCTCGCTGTTGAGCCTGTGTCCCGAGCTGCTGAGCTGACTGCTGATGCCCTGATTGAGAAATATGATGCTGTTATGGGGCCTGAGAATTTTGAGTCGTCAGCGCGCATGACAGCAAAGCGGGAAGATGGAACAACGCGGATTTACGACATGCGCTTTGTGAAAAAAGGATCTGAAAAATTTCGAATTTGGTTCAAAGGTCCAGCGTCGGTTGCGGGTCAGGAAGTGTTGCGGGTCGGCGACAACTCGTGGGTCTATTTGCCCAATCTGAAGCGAGCGACCCGAATTGCGAATCGAGATTCGTTTCAAGGCGGCGATTTTAATAATGCCGACGTGCTCAGAGTGAATTATAAAGCAGATTACACGGGAACGTTGGGCCGTTCCGAGAAACCAGACAGCTATCTTCTAGAGCTTAAATCGAAGAGCCCGAACACTTCATACGATGTGATTAAACTTTGGCTTCGTAAGAGCGACACGATGCCAATTCGTGGTGAATATTTTGGCACCAGTGGCAAGATTCTCCGTTCTGCAGAGTTCTCTGACTACAAGGAATTTTCAAAGGGCTATAAGCGTCCTGCTAGAGTCGTTATGCGAAATGAACTCATCAAAGAGCGCTTCACTGAGCTTGTCACACAAACGATGTCGGTTGAGGCAAGTTTTCCTGACCAGCGATTCACTCTTCCCGATCTTGGCAAGTAATTTTCATTGAGATGCGAGCCATGTTTATGTGATGAAAGGTAGGGAAAATGCTCTCGCAGATGACCCAGCGAATAAATAAAAAAACCAGCGTATTTAGTTTTTCTGTGGTGGTTTTTGGGTTTTGTTTTGGTTCGTTTTTTTCTTCTTTGGCTTTTGCTCAAGAGGAATCAAATCCGAAGCATTGTCTTATCTTCGCGTCTTCTAGCGCATGGAATTGCTCAGCCGCTTTTCGTGGAGATTTTGTTCGGCAAAGGTTCAATGAGACTCTTCCCGCGCCGGAAGTTCCCTCTCGCACCTTTCTCGTTGATTTCAATATGACGGGAAAGTCTGAACTTCTAACAAATTTGCGCGTGCACGCGGATGTCGATCTCATTGCCCGAAGGTCGTGGGATTATAAACGGTTAAACTTCCCAAACGATTCAGTGATCACCACTCAAGGGGATTCATCTGACAACCCTGCGTATCGTTCATCCCTATACGAGTTGTATGCCTTATTCGAGCCGGATCCTGAGTATCAACTGACGGTCGGTAAAAAAAGAATTCTTTGGGGCTCTGGACTTGCAAGTAATCCAACCGATCTTCTTAACCCAAGCAAAAGCGTCCTTGATCCAGCACTCGAACGGCGTGGCGCATGGCTGGCACAGTTTGAACATATTCTAGAGAAGGACACCTTTGCTGTGTTCTTTGCGCCTGGAGTTATTGAAGATAAAAATACCCTTCCAACAGACGTTTTTAAGTACAAGACAGACAGCTCAGACAGGCGAGAGAGTCACTCATTGATCGGAGCTCGCTGGTACCATCTTGCGGGTCATGCTGATCTGAATTTGATGGCCTTTTATAGTGATTCATTCAAAGACCCACAGGTAGGTGCATGGAAAGCGGGGGCGTCTTGGTCGCAATCACTCCTCGCCTTAAGTAAGCAGCTCGAAGGTCATGCTGAAATTTTGCTACAGCAAGGGTCTGCACGGAACGCCTCAGACGGCTCTTCGCGAACCAAATCCAAGCAATTCTATACAACACTTTTGCTTGGTTCACGCTACGATTTTGAAAATGAATCGGCCCTGATTTTCGAGTTCTTACATCAGGGAGAGGGAGATTCACGCGACGATTTTATCCAAAGGCGAACCAGTGAAGCAGGCTTGTTACGTTCGCAAATGATTGCTGCAGCGCGTGCTGGACAATCTTCGTCTGTCACTCCGGTCGTTTTTGCCCAGTCAAGCGCTTCAGGGAAGTCCTCGCAGGGCGAGGCCGGCCGCACTGTCAGCGCGTTGGGAATGCAAAATTATTTGCTGGTTAATTATCAACGCTACAAATTTAACGATGACTTGTTCTTGTCTTGGTCTCTTGTTCACAATCTGCACGATGCCTCCGGATTTCAGGGTCCCTTGCTGCAGTGGACGCCGAATCAAACTCTTTCACTCACACTGACAGCGAACACAGATTACGCTCTCTGGCCAAAGACGGGAATGCATGTCGATGGTCTTGGGCGGATTCATGAATTTGAATTGAATCCTGTGACGTCGCGGGTCGGTTTTGAAATTAAATCGTTTTTTTAATGAGGGGGCAGAAGATGAATTCGTCCAATAGCTCGCTGAACGCTTTAGTAAAAGATCAATCAAAGAATCTAATCGAAATTCATAATCTTAAAAAGATTTATCAATTAGGAAAGACAACGGTTGAAGCTTTACGCGGCGTCGATTTTTCTGTCGCGGAGGGCGAATTTACTGTTGTGCTTGGTCCGTCGGGTTCCGGCAAAACAACATTGCTCAATATCATTGGCTGTCTCGATCGCGCTTCCTCCGGCAGCTATCTTCTCGATGGTGAGGACGTTTCGAATAGAGATTTTAACGACCTTGCTGAGGTTCGTAATTACAAAATTGGTTTTATTTTTCAGAATTTTAATTTGATACCAGTCTTGAATGTTATAGAAAATATTGAATTTCCTTGTTTGGTTCGAAAAGAACAGGAAAGTCGTGCACAGCTTCGTGAAAGGGTGCGTGCGCTGTGCGCAGAAGTGGGTCTCGAACGTTTTATGAAACACAAACCCGATGAGCTTTCGGGTGGGCAGCGGCAGCGTGTTGCAATTGCGCGTGCGCTCATCACTCAGCCACGGCTCGTGCTCGCAGATGAGCCAACGGCAAATCTCGACTCCAACACAAGTGATCAAATTCTTGAACTCATGCAGAGGCTCAATCGCGATCACGCGACAACATTTCTCTTCGCAACTCACGACCCTCGGGTCATGGATCTGGCACGCCGCACAGTCCGCATCAAAGATGGTATGGTGGTTGCAAACTGACGTTAAGGAGAACTTCCAACCATGTCCACTCTTGCGGAAACAGCAGATAAGTCGATCCCTGGCGCGCGCCGGATTTTGATAGTTTTAACCTTCATTAACTTGTTCAACTATCTCGATCGCTACGTTCTTTCTGCGGTGCTTGAACCTATTAAAGCAGAATTAAAAATCACCGACGATGGTGACATGGGCCGTCTTGCGACCGCATTTATGCTTGGATATTTTCTGACCTCGCCGTTTTTTGGATATTTGGGTGATCGCTTGTCACGCAAGCGTTTGATGGCGCTCGGTGTTGTTGGCTGGAGTTTGGGCACCTGCTTAACTGGTCTTGCTCAGGCTCTTTCTTTCATGATCTTTTGCCGTGTCCTTGTTGGACTTGGGGAAGCAAGTTTTGGCGCCATCGGTCCCGCAGTTATCTCAGACGCGTATTCCAAGGAAAAGCGCAACGGCGCGATGACCATCTTTTATCTTGCAGTGCCGCTGGGTGCTGCGTTTGGTTTTGTTCTTGGTGGTCTTATTGCTGCTAAGATGGGTTGGCGACATGCTTTTTATTGGACGGGCTTGCCTGGTTTTCTTCTTGCCGCAGTTTTGCTTTTCGTCCCTGAGCCGAAACGTGGGCAAAGCGATGATTCAGCTGAAGGGGCAAAAAAGGTCACGTTTGCGGATATCAAATCACTTGCACACAACAGGCAATATATTCTTGCTGTTGTTGGTTACATTTTCTACACGTTTGCGATGGGCGCGTTTTCATTTTGGGGGCCAACGTTCCTAACCCGCGTTCATCATCTCGATGGTCAGCAAGCGTCGGGTTTTTTTGGCCCCACTCTTGTTCTTGGTGGCGTGCTCGGGACGCTTGTCGGTGGCAAGATTGCTACGAAATGGCAAAAGGCTTCTCCTGCAGGGTACGCTCGACTTTTATCTATTTCAGTTCTTCTTGCTGTGCCATTTGCGTTTTTCGCTTTCATCACAGCAGACCCAATGATGGCGATGGCCTCAATGGCAATTGCACTTGTCTTCTTGTTTCTATCTACGGGCCCTATCAACACCGTGTTGGTGGAATGTGTGCCGGCGAATGCGCGCGCAAGTGCGATGGCAATTTCTATTTTTGCGATTCACGCCTTTGGCGACTTGTGGTCGCCTGAGCTGGTTGGACGCGTCGCTGATGCGTTTAATAGTTTGCAATCGGGAATGCTGATTCTTCCCGGCGCGTTTGTGTTTGCTGCTGTTTTTTGGGGATGGTTGGCACAAGTGCAAAAGCAATTGAAAATTCAAGCTTGAATGCATTGCAGAGGTTGTAGGAATTTTCCTTTCTCTGCAGCCGGAGAAGATTCCCTTCCATTCTCTCAGTCCGTGAGGCACGTACTCACGTTCCTGGTCTGGGAATCGTTCCTCTCAGGTCTTGTTTCGCTCTGTTTTTTGCACAAAGCAATCGGTCATCTTTCGCAATTGCTTCAATCGGGTTAATGAGCTTGCAAATCGGGAGAGACAGCTCATGACCACTTCTACATTGTCCCAAGCAACCATCAAGGCCGAAGATATTGTTGGTTTTACCTGCCGAACACTGTCGTCTATGGGGTCTGAAATACGGCGTGTGTTTCTGCTAGGGCAGAAGTTGCGTGAGGAGAACCCAAATATTGACTTGGTTGACCTCTCGTTGGGGAATCCTGATCTTGAGCCGCCATTGGAGGTTCGCAATGAGCTTGTCAAACTCGCACAAGAGCGGGTTGCGGGAGCTCACCGGTACATGGACAACGCGGGCTATCCAGATGTGCGCGAATTTTTGGCCGGAAGGCTTTGCAAAAGTGAAGGAGTCCCACTCAATCGCGAGAGTGTTTTTCTGACCTGCGGTGCGGCGGGAGCATTGCAAATTCTTCTTCGCACACTTCTTGACCCGGGTGATGAAGTTATTCTTCTCGCACCGTTCTTTTCTGAGTATCGTCCGTACGTGACAAACATGGGTGGCGTGCCGGTGATCGTTTCTTCTGATGAAAATCACCTTCCTGATTTGAGCAATCTGCGTTCATCTCTCACACGCCGCACACGAGCTATTATTGTAAATAGCCCGAACAACCCCTCAGGCGCTTTGTATCCAGAGAGCGTTGTTCATCAGATTGCCAACCTTCTCACTGCTCATTACGAGGAAACCGGTCGCTTGGTGCACCTGATTTCTGATGAACCCTATGCCCGCCTTCTCTTTAATCCTTCTGAACTCGTTTCTGTTCTCAAGCTCTATCCGGCGGCATGGTTGGTGCGCTCTCACTCTAAAGACTTGGGGTTGGCCGGTGAACGTATTGGTTATTTGGCTTGGGGCCCGGCACTTTCACTTCCGGAAACACTGAATGCCCTCAGGAATTCGGCTCGTGCGTTGGGTTTCGTTAATGCTCCCGCTCTTATGCAGCGCCTGTTGCCAAAGGTCTTTCATGCCTCAGTGGACGTCTCACAATACAAGCAACGCGTTGATGCATTCGTAGATGTGCTACAAAAGGGCGGGATATCCTGTGTGCGGCCGCGCGCCTCGTTTTTTGTGTTCCCGAAGTCTCCCATTGCCGACGACAACACGTTCACCGAAAGACTCGTTCAATTTGGTGTTTTAGCTGTTCCTGGGAGCAGTTTTGGAAAGCCTGGCTATTTCCGATGTTCGTTGACCCAGCCCCTGGAGAGAGTGGTCGATGGGGCTCAGCGAATTGTGCGATGTGCTCAATCCAAAAGCTTGAAATAAAAGGCTTAAAAAAAGGTTGAATGTTCGTTGACAAGCTCAGACCGCTTGAGTAAGTCTCCGAGGCTCTCATCGAGCAGGTTCTTTGAAAAGAGAAGAAAGAAGTCACAGAGTGCGGGAAGAGCCGTGCGAAGCGACGAGTG
>RGDM01000058.1 GCA_009918675.1 bacterium | reverse complement strand
AAAGCGCACTTTGAAGGAGATATCGTCGGCTCATATTTGATCGCGGAACTCATTTTGAAAACGAAAGGTTGAAACGGATTAAGACAAACTCTCTCCGGCCCGTCGTGAATCCAAGTTAACTTGGCAAACTCTCGGACACTTAACTTAACTCACAGCTCATCGCCAAAAAAATAAGTGATAACATCTTTTCTTTTTAGCACTGGACCAAAATGTCCTGGAAAAAAATACTCGACCTGAGCTGCCTCATTTTTCAAGAAGCTCCTTATGGCTTCGCGATTCTTTTCAACATCACAAATATAGAAATGAATGGCTGCTCCGCTCCCCAAAATACTTCCCCTAAACAGATCTCCAACAAATGCAAGATTGCCAATAACAACTGCCAACGAACCCTCAGTATGGCTGGGCACGGGAACCACCACACCCTCAGTTCCTTCAATGAAATCAGAGAGAGAAGTTGCCCGGAAAACCATGGAATTGACAAGAGGTGGATCAAAACGATGTTGTTGATCGCTTTCAAGCCTCATTTTTGCAAAAAAATTGGTTGGACAGAGTGTATCAGATTTCCCCTGACTGAGCAGGAGTTTGTCAGCCTCGCCCAATATGACTCGCGTTTTGTATATATCCTGAAAATACTTTGCACCCGCGGCATGATCCCAATGTGCATGTGAAAGAAAAATCGCTTGTATGTTTCGCGGATCAATTCCTGCACCAATAATCTCTCTTTCAAGTTTGGCGGCGTCTTCATAGCCTCCGGCATCAATCATAACATAATTGCCATTGAGGAGTTTGATGATGTGGCTGTTTGTATAGGAATGACGAACACTCAGAACTTCATAATTTCCAATCCGATTTAAATCTCGTGCACTTGCACATGCAGCAAGAGTGAAAACCGTTACTAAAATGAGAAGCAGCTTGGACATATCTATCCTCTCAGAACTGGTGGCGGGGAACTCATTAGATCTCATAATCACATTTTTCTCTCGGCAACTCGGAACCATGATTCAGTATATCAACGAATTCAGAGTAGCTGTACACTGTGTTCCGCTTTACATGGTGTCTGAAGTCGACCGAATTGTCGGGGAGTTCATTACGAGGTTGTGAACAAAATATCAACCGAATCTCATTCAAGCCGAAATCCGAAATGCGATTGGCACACTGTTTTCTGTGATCTGTGTTGAGACTGAACCCGTTCTTTTTTGGCGATTTTGCTCATTGCACTCCCCACAAAATATGGCGACAATCATGCAATTGAAGAGCCAGAAAAAAATCAGTCGCTGCTCAACCTCGCCGATTGCATTGGGTGGGCAGTTTTGAAAGTGAATAGAGAATGAAACAGAGCTCAATATTGTTTTCCATTTTGACTTTAGCTCTTGCAGTGGGATGTAAGTCACGTGATTTTAATGGAGAACTGCGCGGCAAGATGAGCAACCCTGATGCAAAGCAATCGCCCTGCCTTGAAATCATCAATCCCAAAGCTCCATACACGCCAGAAATTTTTGTCGAGCAGCTTACATCTGCGATGAACCAAGCCGCCGCAGGCAAGATTTTTGAAAAGGAAAATTTTAGAGACATGCTATTTGCGGACGACATCGAGTCAGCAGCAAGAGGAACTCTAAAACAAGATATTCTCCGCGGAGACTCATGTTCTCTGGTGCGGGCCATTAACGAGTCTATGAGCAAACCATCCCACTTTTATTGGCTCACCGGCAATGGTCGAACATCATCAGGCGGCCTGGCGATCTATAAGGGCGATGTCTTTGCTGAAGGCTTTTATCGAAATCGTGCGGCTGGGGTGGAAGGAAGCCTTTTTCCAAGACGACGCTACAACCAAGAAGAACTCTTAGGTAGGCAACCCTGGTTCGAATGGAATTCACAATCTAAAAAATTTTCGCCACGCCTTGGAAGTCCTGCGACAAGGATATTGACGCACATTTCCTCCGAACAAGGTTCAAATGCGTTCACACTTTATCGCGGTACAAATTCAAAATACACTGACAAAGGTGCGGCCTTGGCGACGCTCAATTCCTTCCCTTTCGGTGTCAACACCGGCGGAATTTTTAGCACTTCATCATACGAAAAAGCGAAGGGTTGGGCGAACCCAGTCTTGCTCACATCGCGCATTAATCCCAAGATTCTTCAAGATGCATTCACTTCGCAAAAAATGGAAAACAGAAAAACCGCACCTGTCTATGTTGGAATAGAATTCGATTATGTAGAAATTGCATTCCTCTATTCCCCGGGCGACCAAGAGAATATTTTCTTTGACAATGTCACAAGCAAATGTGTTGTCAGTGAAAAGGCACAAGGCAGCGAGGCATCTCTTGCAGCATCGTGTCGGTAAGAACCTCATGAATGCCCAGCCCCGCAATAGAGACGCAGATCAGGCTGACCAAGAAAAACCAAAGCAACCAAATACAAAGAAATCTCCCATCCGCTATAAAAAAACAAATTTACCAAGCAAAGACTGCGTCGTTTGTGGACGCCCGTTTGATTGGCGAAAGAAGTGGGAACGTTGCTGGGATGAGGTCAGGTTTTGCTCAGAGCGCTGCCGCAGAAACCGCACTGGTGGACACGCTTGATCGTGTGTCAGTGACTCGGTTCTAAAGGCATTACCATCTGATTGCATAGTTCACAGGGCTATCCCCACAACCAAAGGCCTTATTTATCCAGTGGAACCAAGAAGAATGTAACCTTCAACTGAGCGCAACCTGGGGAGCTGCGATTTTCCAGATCCCGAGTTGCACGAAATGACTGCCTTAATTCCGCTAAAGTGCGGCTCCTCATTTGTCACAATTTTCCAATTGAAAGACCGAAGAATGTCCCCTAGCTAAGCAGCGCAGGAGGGCCTGTTCGATGATGATTAACACAATCAAATCGACTGCGTTTCGCTCACTTATTTTAACGACTCTCGTCTTTTCTCAAGCGTGCACGGCGGGCCAAACAGAAAACAATCTTCCGCGAACGAGCAAATTTGCAACTAAATCTGAAAAAGATACCGAGCAAAATACAAACTCGCTCTTGTGGTTTGTCGATAAGCCGCAAGCTCAAGCTGTGTGGTCACCCTTCGGTGTTTCACACCCCGGAGCACAAAGCTTTGAAGCCTGGGTAAAGAAAGCAAACAACGCGCGTTCAATACCTGAATTTACCAACATGTTGAGTTTGAACTGTTGGGAGTATGTACTCTACACGGCCGTGCGCCTTGGAAATCTTGAAGTCGCGACCGTCAAAGCTCTCTACGAAAAGAAGAGAGATGGTCAAAAACTTTCAGAAATTCTCGGAACCACAATTGGAAAAGCGAATTATAAAATCAAAAATAATTCTGTAAAATTGAACTGGCCTCTTGGAATCAAACCTGGCGATGTTGTCTTTATGGACGAAACAGGTCACGTCGTTCAGCTTTCAGGGCTGCAAAACGACCACAGCGAAAATCTCGTTATCAGCTTTAGCCCTCGCCCAATTTGGGGTGATGGTTCTCGAGAAGCGCCTGAGCCAAGCTTGCGTCCTGAGCTCACGACCATCGAATCACTCCTTGAAGAAATGATCGAACTGTACCCAGACGTTCCGACCGACTGGGAAAATATTGAACTCAAAATTATTCGCCCTTTTCAGAAGATGAATAAATGAAGTTCGTCTCAGCACACTCATAATCTTTGATGTTGCTTGCGGGTTGTTGCCAGTCTTTCAAAAATTCGCAACAGACACGCCATCTGAAATCTTGGAAACATCAACTCAAGAGGCCAGTGGTTTAGAAAACCGTTGCCGCAAGGCGGCGGTGGAATTTTGCAGTCTGATTCTGTTTTCCCAACGCATTATCTACCAATGTCTTAATTTGGCGTGCTGGCCGCTTGATCCAACCATTCAAACAGAAGTTTGAGAGTCTCGCTTCTGACACTTTGAGAATCGCTCGATCCACGCCGACAGCTCAAACGATAAATCGATGGAATGGTTGCGAGGTCAATAAAATCGAGATGACCAACGTTTGCGAGTGAAAACGTTCGCGACGAGCTGAAAATAGATTTAAAGAAACTGCTCGAGTACGTAGGATTCACGCAAGGCGGTCCAAAAAGACCGGGAACAGTCCCGAGCTCTGAACTCACAATGAGCGATCGCACGGTGCGCCCGACTGGTTCATTTTCAACGCTCATGAGGTCAGGGAAGCGGGTTGAGTTTTGTTGCAGAGGCGGTTGTCCACCCACGGGATCCAAAAGAAACAAACCGTAAGGAGATCTTCCTGCCTCCGCAGCATCAAGAGAAAGACGCGCAGCGAATTTCCCGCCAATGCTGTAACCGACATAGAGAGTCTTTTCGGGTTCAATTGAGGAGAATCTCTTTCGCAGCTCTGTGATCTCTTTCTGATGGTTTGCGCTCAGTGGGTTTGTATTAATAGATGCAAATTCGATGGAATCGAAACCACGCTCTTTGAGACGTTCGAGGTAGAAATCAAAACTTTCTTGTTTTGTTTGAGCTCCGCCTATCCAAATCACGCTTGCGGCGTGACTGGATAAAGGCAAGAGCATTAGCGCAGCTAAAAGGTGCTTACTTCGATTTTGAAATGTAGCGCGTTGGGAAATTGACCTTATCAAGGACATACAGATCTACCTTACCGTCAGCAAAATTTTGTCCAGTCGCCACGCGGAAATCTTCGTCAATGTAAATGTTTCTAATATTACCGCGCGCCCCGACAGGTCCCTTTGGAGCTTGATTACTTCCCGGAGGAACAATTGTCTTGACTCTTCCCGCTTCAATATCCCGCACAAACGAATTCAACTCGGCCGTTTCAGACAAACCTCCGAGTTTTACGCTAACTTTGGTAAACTCGATGTTCAAAAAGTCACCGACTGGCTTATACTCGCCTCTCAGAATACCTGAGACAGTGATGAAACCTTTGAGGTCGCACAGGTTGTAAAAATAGCCGTCTTTTGTGATCACTTGATAAACGGTATCGAGGTCAGTCTTGAATCCGGGCGGTTGGGGTTCGCGATCATCGCTGAAAACTTGCTTCCAAGCACCTTCCAAGAGTTGGATGTCGTCTGCTGCAGATGCCGGACTGTGATACTGTCCGAGTTCATCGGCAAGTGGTTGCAATTTTGCCCTCGTCTCTGAAATTGCGCCAACATTGCCAATATTTTCTGAAGCAATTTTCCGAATTTCCTGCTTGAGCTCTTCGACGCGCGGTGCATAGGAAAATGCGACAGACGACAACGAGCAGATTGCAAAAGCCAATACATTTTTCATGGTGACCTCCGGGGCGATGGAGCTTTCGTGTAACACCTGGATGATTGATGAGCAAGCGAACATAGGTGAATCGACCTGATATTTACGGTTCTGTCAGACATTCGGCCCGTGGTGTGTTGAGATCTCCTTTCACCTTGAGCTGCCTTCCTGGTTGGAGGGGAGCTCAGCACACCCATGCTCACTCGCGCCCCGCCGCGAGTGAGCATGGGTCAACAAACGTCAATCAATTCGAACATTTTCTTTTCTTGCAATAACGTAACAATCTTTTGATGAGACTTTGAATTCACTCAAGCCTGCTGTCATTTACGATTTTTTTCAAAGGATTTGTGTCCCAACCTCACCAACCTCATATTGACTCATCTCGAGCAAACCATACTGTCGACTGCAAAATCGGCCTCTGAATTAGGAGATCATCATGTCGACACAAGGAAAATGTCCCGTCATGCACGGAGCAATTACAACCGCGGAAGTCGCTGCTCACCAATGGTGGCCGAAAACACTCAACCTCGACATTCTTCACCAGCATGATTCGAAAACAAATCCGCTTCCCGGCTTTAAGTACAGAGAAGAGGTCAAAAAACTCGACGTCGCCGCACTAAAGAAGGACCTCACTCAGCTCATGACCAACAGCCAGGAGTGGTGGCCTGCGGATTGGGGTCACTACGGTGGCCTGATGATCCGCATGGCATGGCACGCAGCTGGAACCTATCGTATTGCAGACGGACGCGGCGGTGCAGGCAGCGGCAGTCAACGCTTCGCCCCTCTCAACTCCTGGCCCGACAACGCCAATCTCGATAAGGCTCGGCGTTTGCTTTGGCCAATTAAAAAGAAATACGGCAACCAAATTTCGTGGGCCGACCTTATCGTCTTGGCAGGTCACGTTGCCTATGAATCGATGGGACTTAAGACTTTTGGATTCAGTTTTGGACGCGAGGACATTTGGCATCCTGAAAAAGACATCTACTGGGGCAATGAAAAGACTTGGCTGGCGTCAACTCGTTACGATGGCGAAAAACGTGAAAGCCTCGAGAACCCCCTTGCTGCTGTGCAGATGGGACTTATTTATGTGAACCCTGAAGGTGTTGGCGGCAAACCAGACCCACTCCGTACAGCGCAAGATGTGCGCGTCACTTTTGCTCGCATGGCCATGAACGACGAAGAAACAGTGGCACTCACAGCGGGCGGACACACTGTTGGTAAAGCACATGGAAATGGCAGCGCGACGAACTTAGGCCCTGAGCCCGAGGGCGAAGAGTTAGAATCACAGGGACTCGGCTGGCTCAATAAGAAGAGCCGCGGAATCGGCCGCGAGACTGTGACGAGCGGAATCGAGGGAGCATGGACCACTCACCCCACAAAATGGGACAATGGCTACTTCCATCTTCTGCTGAGCTATGATTGGGAACTGAAAAAAAGCCCCGCAGGAGCTTGGCAGTGGGAACCCATCAACATCAAGGAAGAAGACAAACCTGTTGATGTTGAGGATGCGTTCATTCGACGCAACCCAATCATGACTGATGCCGATATGGCCATGAAAATGGATCCGGAGTATCGGAAGATTTCAGAGCGCTTCCATAAAGATCCAAGATACTTCTCTGAAGTTTTTGCCAGAGCATGGTTTAAGCTAACGCACCGTGACATGGGCCCCAAAGCCCGTTACATCGGCCCAGAGATTCCAAAAGAAGATCTCATTTGGCAAGATCCCGTGCCTGCAGGGAATGCAAATTACGATGTTAAAGCGGTGAAGGCGAAGATCGCTTCTAGCGGCCTTACAGTGGCTGAAATGGTTGCAACAGCTTGGGACAGCGCACGCACCTTCCGTGGCTCCGACAAACGCGGTGGTGCCAATGGTGCGCGCATTCGCTTGGCACCGCAGAACAACTGGCAGGGTAACGAACCTGCGCGCCTGAACAAGGTGCTCACTGTGCTCGAAGCCATCGCCAAAGATTCCGGTGCAAGTTTGGCTGATGTTATTGTGCTTGCAGGCTGCGTGGGCATCGAAAAAGCTGCTCACGCTGCGGGGCACAGCATCAGTGTACCCTTCTCGCCTGGGCGAGGAGATGCTCGTGCCGATCAAACCGATGCAGATTCCTTTGCTGTTCTGGAACCCGTTGCCGATGGATTCCGCAACTGGATGAAGAAAGATTACGTTGTAAGCCCTGAGGAGCTTCTGTTGGACAAAGCCCAACTGCTCAGACTCACAGCCGCTGAAATGACAGTTCTGGTGGGTGGTCTGCGTGTTCTTGGAACCAACCACGGAGGAAATCATCATGGCGTGTTCACCGACAAAGTGGGAACGCTGAGCAATGATTTCTTTGTCAACCTCACCGACATGGCTTTCCAATGGAAGCCAACCGGGGCCAACAGCTATGACATCGTGGACCGCAAAACCGGCAAAACAAAGTTCACCGCAACACGCGTTGATTTGGTCTTCGGTTCAAACTCAGTTCTGCGTTCCTACGCTGAACTCTATGCACAGGACGACAACAAAGAGAAATTCATAAAAGATTTTGTTGCTGCGTGGACAAAGGTCATGAATGCCGATCGATTTGATCTGCATTCATGATCCCACCTCTGCTCAACAGGAAACGCATTTTCCCTCGAGGATAATTCGGTGAGAAGCGAGTTTGAATCCTGGTGGAACGAGTTTTTCCAGTTGGCCTGGACATCCTGCCACAGCAAAAACCCGATCACACTTTCGGCAGAGAAAATGGTGATGATGATGAGCGCTTGTTCTCTCGTAGCGCGGGCTTGTGCCCGGAATTTCCACTGGAGCAATAAAGCCTTCTTCAAGTAAAGATTTAATACCACGATACACCGTGGCAATACCGATACTTGGCTGAATTGGCACCATTGCTTCAAAAAGTTCTTGCGCAGAGAGCGGGCGTTCGGTGTGTTGGAACAATCCCCTAATCAACATCTGTTGTTGTGTTTTTCTCTTTTCTTTCATTCGCAAACTCATTTAAAAAATCCCCCTCAGCTTGGGGATGTGTTTCCGGCTGACTTTCGTGCTTGGGCCAGTGCGCCCAACTCACTCAAGAACTGACGTAAATCATCGCATTCGTCGGAGTTCATCATCAATTTCTCTTCTTTAAGATACAAGGCGCGCTCAAGCATCCTGCGTGCACCAGCTAAATCAAAACCGGTGTTCATTTCCAGTCGCCCAGCGAGGGTTAGAAAGGCGACCTCCCAAGCCACCAACTCAGCATCGCGGGCCACCGCAAGAGCCTCGACGAGGATGGGCCGTGCGCGTGCAGCATCGTTGATTTCAAGGAGTGAGGCGACATAAAGTTTGTATGCATCACAGAGCATCCAGCGCTCTTCCGGATAATCCTTCAAAACCCGGATCGCTGCTCTGAACAAAGGCAGAGAGGAATGAACACGGCCTGTCTCCCGATACTGCAGCGCCAGATGAAAACCTTCCATTGCTGCAGCCGTGGGATCAGTCGAAAGCAGCCGGATGACAGCAGACTGTCTGTTTGAAATCGCATCGGGTTCACAATCCAACTCCCCGTCATCTTCGGGTGGGGCAAACCAAGGTGGAAATGGATCGGCTTCGCTTGCCCAAAAGATTTCACCTCGCGCCATCTCTTCATCCGTCAGAAGACAAGCGTCGAGCTGAGCTCTTGTTTCTTGCTCATCCATGTCTTTGCCGATCACAACCAGCTCTTGTGCTCGATCTCCCCATACGGGATGCCACGTGGCGGCAACCTCTTTACGTTCATCCGGACTCAACACCCATTCAGATTCAGGAGTGAGTGCCAGCCAGATCCCTGCAGGCTCGAGTCGACAACTCGCACCGGCTTGCCCCCACTGGGCCACGCAATCACTGCGGGTAGAAAGCCAGAGGAAACCTTTCGAGCGAACAATTGTGTCCGATTCATTTTCGATAAACTGAGCGAAACGCTTGGTATTGAAAGGTCGCTGTGCACGATAAACAAAACTGGAGAAACCGTATTCATCTTTCTCAGACTTTTCTTGGCCACGCAGCGTTTTAAGCCATCCAGCGGATTGAGATGCCTTTTCAAAATCAAATCGTCCCGTATTCAAAACGTCAGCAAGATCGACTTTTGAATTCTGACTCAGGACAAGCTTAGCTTCTGGGTTCAATCTTTTGAGCAGGCCAACGACATCGTTGAGCTCAGCTTGACTCACAAGATCCGTTTTGTTGAGAACAATCACATCCGCAAACTCAACCTGATCTGTGAGGAGATCAGACAAATTCCGATCATCGTTTTCATCGAGGCCTTGGCCGCCGTCTGTGAGAAGAGCACCTTCCTCATATTGACGCGGAAAATTCAACGCATCCACAACTGTCACTAGAGTATCTAGGCAAGCAAATTCCGACAGCGAATGTCCGCTTTCATCAGTGAAGGTGAATGTCTCTGCCACAGGAAGTGGCTCGGAAATTCCGGTGCTCTCGATCACGAGATAATCGAAGCGGCCTTCATCTGCGAGCTTACGCACTTCGATCAGGAGATCTTCACGCAGAGTGCAACAGATACAACCGTTGCTCATTTCAACGAGCTTTTCCTGTGAGCGTTTGACATCAAGATTGCCAGACTTCACGAGCTTGGCATCGATATTAAGTTCGCTCATGTCGTTGACAATGACCGCAACCCGCATTCCCTGCTGGTTATTGAGCATATGATTAAGAAGTGTGGTTTTGCCGGCGCCCAAAAAACCAGAGAGCACGGTGACAGGTAAACGGTTATTCATGATCTTCCTCTGCGCAGCTTCAGAGCTGCACCGTGCCTTTGTCGTCTTTGATTGTGGCTCCGCTCTGCTTCTCGCCAGACAACACTTGGACCTTCAGAGTACGGAGAGATTTGAAAAATCCGCGCGCTGCAAACTTCAGAGAGCTTCCAGCCACAGCCTTGCTGCATTCAAATTTGAAGGACGCGTGAACTTCACTGTGAGTTCCTTGCTTGTGGTTCTCGTGGTTCTTGTGCTCCTTCTTGTGTTCCTTCTTGGATTCTTTTTCTGGCTCTTCGGCCTCCAAAACGAAAGGCTTTATGTCAGCACTCGAGATTTTACAGCCCAAGGAAGGGTCCAAGACAAAGATTTTGTCTGCATTAACCTTCAGCTTCTCAACGGCTTCATCGCGCTTCTTAATATCTGCAGGTTTTTTAGCTTCGTGCTCGAACCCGTAGATGGATTCTGAAGGGACTTCAAGCTGAATGGTCACTGAGTTCCCTTCACCCACAACATTCACAGCCGCAACACCATGTTCGTGAGCGGCGTGCCCTTTCCCCCCGGCAAAAGCAGAATGAGAATGTAAACTCGGCAATGCTAATGTGAGAACAAAGGCATACGCAGAAGCACCAGATGCAAACCTATTTGAGAACGTCATTTCAACTCCCCAATATTATTGAAAGTCGATTATCAATAGTAAAAAGCCAAGACGGTGTCAAACATCATTACAAGAACCGAGCTGAAATGAACGAGACGCAAAAAAGAGTCAGGGTCATTACAGGTGTCGTTGGAAGACTTAATTTGTTAGAAACGGAGCCGCTGATCTCTCAAGGACAGAGGAACTCCTTATCGAGATGACGAATGGCTGCATCGTTGGATCCAGAAGCAACTAAACAAAAAAGAAAACTTGATTAGCATCAATTCAGCTCGTCCTCTGAATCACAAATCTCACCCCGAGCACAAATAAGATCGCCTAAAACGCGGCTAGCGCAGCGCAACAATTCGATGCGCAGCTTTTTGCTGCATTGACGAAATAAAGCAAGAGCGGACAAAAGCGATCAGGAGCGAGCAAATCCTCCGGAGGGGCTGAAGAATGGACTTTCCAATATATCATCTCGATTTCTTAAATAACAGAATGCTTATTGCTGTCGTTGCTATCTTGCACGTCATTATTAACCACGCGATGGCGGTGGGAGGAATTCCCATCGTTGTTTATTTAGAGCGCAAAGCATTTCTTAACAAAGATGCGCGATGGGATCATCTCGCCAAGAAAGTCATGTTCATATTTTTCATTATAACGACGACAATAGGAGCAATGTCAGGTGTAGGTATATGGGTCACTGCATCACTTGTTAATCCAGCCGCAATTGGAAGTCTCTTGCGCGTGTTTTTCTGGGCGTGGGCAATTGAATGGGTTGTCTTTATAACTGAGGTATGTCTCATTCTTTGGTATTTTCTGAGCTGGAAAGAGATTGGCCATGCCCAAAAGAAGTCCCACGTGCGTCTCGGCATTTTCCTTGCAGCTGCGTCTTGGATCACAATGGCCATCATTGTTTCTATCCTCGGGTTCATGATGGACACAGGCGCATGGACTGGCGACGGTTCTCTTCTTTCAGCTCTTTTCAACCCAGTTTATTTACCTCAACTCGCCTTCCGCACCCCGCTTGCGATGGTTTTCGCTGGTGCAATGGCTCTGGCGTTTATTCCCTTCTTCTCAAACAATTCGCTACCTGAAAAACACGACATTCTAAGGCTGCTCGGCAAATGGACCTTGGCCTGGTCTGCACCATTTGCGCTCGGTGCTCTTTGGTATCGGAATGCGATTCCCGCATACTCCGTCGGCAACATGCAAGTCGCAATCACAACTCAAGCCTTTGCTGATTGGTATCAGCAACTCCTCATCATTTCAGGAATTGTCTGTGTATCGATTATCTTAATTGCCCTCGCTTGCATTTTCATTCCCAAGCGAGTCGGAGCAGTTGCACTCGTGGCACCCGCCGTTGGCGTAGCCGCAATGCTAGGTCTCTTCGAACGCGTTAGAGAATTTATCCGAAAGCCATATGCTATTCAGGGATATCTTTATTCAAACGGGTATCGTGCAGAAGACTATCCACTGATGAAACGTGATGGAATCTTGCGTCACTCAACCTTCGCAGCAGTGCGTGAAGTGACATCTGAAAATACACTCGTCGCAGGTGAAGAAGTTTTTAGACTGGCCTGTTCCCGTTGCCATACCGTCACAGGGATCAACTCAATTCGAAAAAATATCGGAGCGATGTATGGATTCTCTGCGAATTGGGATCCTGAAATCATTAGTTCATACATTGAGACTATGCATAATGGCAGAGCGTATATGCCGCCTTTTCCTGGAAATGCGAAAGAACGAAAAGCTCTTGCTGAGTATTTAGTTCAACTTCAATCGCATGTTCAGCCTCTCAAGGGCGTCCAAGACACTGGGATTCAAGGTGCAGTTCGTTGATTAAAGAAACAATGAAGTAAATTTCCGGAGCACTCCATGTCCAACTTAGTACCTCGTGACCTGCCTCTTCCGCTTCCAGCGCCAGCTTGGTTACTTGAATTTCTGCTCGTTTCATCTTTTATGCTGCACATATTATTTGTAAACCTGATGGTTGGAGGCTCGTTATTCACGGTCTTCTACCAATGGAAGGGAAAAACTGACCAACGTTTCGAAGAACTTGCATACTTGGTCGCAAAAACACTCACAGTAAATAAAAGCCTGGCTGTTGTCTTAGGTGTTGGACCACTGCTGTGTCTCAATGTTCTGTATACAACTTTTTTTTATAGCGCGAATGCACTGACGGGTACGGCCTGGCTGATGATCATTCCTCTCATCAGCGGAGCGTTTCTGCTCACATACTTGCACAAGTATACATGGCACAACAACTCCCTGAGCAGAGGTTCTCACAGGCTCATTGCGATTTTCGCTGCAATCCTGTTTTTAATTATCCCATTTATCTTTCTTGCAAACGCCAACCTCATGCTTTTTCCTGAGCGCTGGGGTGAGGTAAAGGGTTTCTTTACTGCACTTCTTCTGCCTAACGTGTTTCCCAGATACCTGCATTTTATTGCGGCTTCTGTTACTGTGACTGGTCTTTTTCTCATTGGTTATTTGGGCAGGAATAAAGACCCGAGTTCAATTTTTCAAAGGGAACCAAATTTTCTTTTCGAAGCAAGAAGGAGCCTCTATTCACTTTGCTTTGTCATTACTGCTGCTCAATTTATAATTGGTCCACTTGTGCTCTTCACTCTGCCATCCCATGGAATCAGCGGAGCAATGCTCGGGTTTCTCCTCATTGCTATAGCAATGGCGATGGTCCTCCTAAAGTTCCTCTATCAAGAATCTAAAAACCCAACGCCCCAACTTTCTAAAGGCTTTCTGAGAATTGTATTTCTCTTCACCGTCATTGTGGCCTTTATGGTTTCGATACGGCACATGTATCGAGAGCAGGCGCTGAGTGCGCACAAACAAATTCAAAAGGAAAAAACTCAAGCGTTCCTTGATGAAAGTGCTGCAGCTGCAATTCAGGCAAAATCACCTGTTGCCGAAGTCAGTCCTCAAGAAAAAGGAAAGAACGCCTTCGCCTCGTATTGTTCGGGTTGCCATGCTGAGGCAACGGTCAAGGTAGGCCCAGCGCTCACTGAAATTCGCGGCATTTATAAAACCGACACAGCCGGCATCGTGAAGTGGGCAAAGGCGCCTGGCAAAAAGCGACCTGGAATGGCCATGCCTTCTATGAATCATGTGCAAGAGGACGACCTCGATGCAATTGCGCACTGGATTTTAAAGGCGAAATGAGTTCGCTTCTAAAGACCGATGAATTGTTTCAAACAGACCATGCGGCAGAGCTACGTTCAGCAAAAGAAACGTTAACTGAGTTATTCCACAATTTCGATTTGGGAGCCCAAAGCGCCAGAATGACATCCTGCCAAGGGTAAATCCAGATGTTCTCTTTTTCGAGATATCGCCTTTGTGAATCGTGTAAGAACTTTCCTCAAACCCGCAGATATCAGAGCGACGATATCATTTGTATTCCCTCCCGCCAGGGGAGCACCTCGACGTCAATTTCTTCAATTCGATACGCATGAGGAGTGCGGCAAAAGCAGTATTTTTTGCACTTTGGATATTCCCGAGAAAAGACAGCGAGGCTCTTAAGATCTGCTGCGTCAGGTGCCTTGGCGGACTTGATTTCAATGGCTGCAACAGGTGCGCCCAAACCGCGTGAGAGAAGAATATCAACTTCCTGACCTACCGAGGTTTGCCAATAGGAGAATTTGAAATCCAATTGTTCATACTCATTCTTGCGAATCATCTCCTGGATGACATAAGTCTCAAACAGTTCTCCATAGCGCGAGGTTCGCTCGGATAGTTCAATGCGAAGTTCACCACGCAAAGCGTTTGCAACACCGTTGTCGAAGAGAAAAAACTTTGGCGCTGTGCGGAGTTGCTTCACTGTGGACTCATGCCAACCAGGAATTGAAAATCCAAGCAGCGTGTCTTCAAGAATTCGAAAATACTCTAGAACCGTATTTGGAGTGGTTCCGATAGGCTTAGCAATATTGCTCGCATTGATAATTTTGCCGTGGTACTGCCCTGCGATTTCCAAAAATCGCGCAAACGTATCAACCTTTCTGACCAGAGCCTCAAGCTGAATCTCTTCACGCAAATAGGTATGAACATATGCACGCAGAGAGCGTTCTGGCTCGCTATTATCAAGGATGATCCCGGGAAGGGTTCCGAGCCTCAAGATTGTTTCAAGTGGACCTGAGTACTCGCTGCTATCGAGGGGAAAAAGCCTCAATGACAAAGCTCTACCCGCGAGCAAGTTAGCGCCCTGGCGTTTGAGCTTCCGGGCGCTTGATCCAGTGAGCAAGAATTGAATTTTTTTGCGATGCTTTTCGTACAAGTGATGGACGACATCGAGCAATGCGGGAAGCTTTTGAATCTCATCGATCAACACTGCAAGGTGTTGGCCTTTAAGAGCTCCCTCGATATCTGCACTCAGAAGACCAGGATCGCGCAAGTAACGCTCGTAATGTTCTGGCTCGAGGAGGTTAACGGTAAACGCCTGCTCCTTTCCGGCCAGCCACTGATTTGCAAGGAAAGTCTTCCCGACTCCTCTCGCTCCAAAGAGGAACGAAGAGCGAGATTCTCCCAGTATTTGAGATAACTTAAGACTTCTTTCAATCATACTTCAAATTTATAATATATTTTTTAATCGGATTCAAGGATTTATTTTATTTAAACGTAAAACCACGTAACCATTAAACAATATAACAAGAAATTCACGTCTTATGGCAGCTCGGTTCCGCGATTCAGAATCTCGACAAATTCAAAATAGCTGAATTGAGAGAATTGAAATTCACCCCCTCATTTTTGCACACACCTGATTCCCAAGAAACCACATGGCTTTCGCTGCGGCGGAGTGAGAGTCCCATCCTCTCAGTTATGAAAATTCAACCATTTTGCATCGTAAAAAGTCTCAGGAGTCCCTCTCTCCAGGGATAAATGAAAACAGAATCAGAGCGGAAAGTCTGCGGACAGTTTGAAAGACAAATAGCCTCGCTGTTTTCGAATTCGGCGCTCATCGCCTTTAGATTTTTAAGGTCGAGCTGGTGGGGCTGTGATGCCGATTTAATTTCAATCAGCAAAGTCTTTTTTCCCGGACGTTCGACAACAAGATCAATTTCAACACCGTGGGCCGTCGTAAAATATGAAAGCTTGTCATCGAGATCCAGAGTGTGAATGAGTTTATATATCTCGGCAATAACGAGGTGCTCGAATATCTCTCCATAATAACTCGATGAGGGTGACGGCACAAGACTCAGCTGGTTGGCGAGTGCCCTCGAAATACCGACATCTACAAAATAAAATTTCGGTTTGCGCGAAAATCTTTTCCTGAAAGAGGAGTGAAATGGATCGAGAAAAAATCCGAGAAGAGTTTCTTCGAGAATTTGATAATATGTCTTTACAGTTTTGTCGTCGACGCCAACATCAGCAGAAATTTTTGAAAAGTTTATGATTTTGCCGCTGCTCTGGGCAGCGACCTCAAGAAATCGGCGAAATGGATCAAGATTTTTGACAAGTTGCTCACCCCACACCTCTTCTTTGAGATAGGTGTTTGCATATGCCGTCAGAATTTTTCGTTTGAGGATCTCCGATTTTTCAAGTGCAACACGGGGAAGAAGTCCCCACGACAGAGCATCGGATTGATTGAACTGTTCTCCGAGTTCGCAAAATGAAAAAGGGAAAAGATTGTAAACAAGAGCCCGTCCGGCGAGAAGATTCGCACTTCCGGCCTTCAGTTTGCGCGCACTTGATCCGGTGAGAATGAACATTTGTTTGGCTTTGTATTTTTCAATGAGCAAATGAACGATATCGAGGATCTTTGGTATCTTTTGGACTTCGTCAATCACAACGAACTTGATGTTGGAGCCGAGGCCGTTGACGACATTGATCAGGTGATTGGGATTGCGGGCGTAGGTGGACTCAGTTTCATCATCCAGAAAGCTGATCCAATATGAAGATTCTGCGGGGTAGAGCTGCTCTAGCAGTGTGCTTTTTCCACTTCCTCGGGGCCCAAAGAGGAAAAGTGAGTATTGCACGGTAAGATTCTGTAATCGTTGTATTATCATAAAAATAGACTCAACTCCGAGAATGTCGGACATTTTCGGAGTTGAGTCTATCATGGAACTTTAGCCGCCGGAAATAGGGCAGAGTTTTGTTGTTTTGAGCGCACGACCGCACAAAGTACAACGCCCTAGATTTACCCGTGGCTGCAAAAACGCCAGAGCATAAATTTTTACATTGCGCCCAATGAAGCAAGCTTGAAGGTCTGGCTAAACGGGGTTCCACTTGTGCAGTTAAAGAGGACAGTGTCGCAAGCTATCGCGCCTTGCGTGGATGCTCCAATCGTTGTCACTCGTTTGAAGTTCGAAAGAACGTTGTTCCCCTGGTAATCGAGAAGGTTAATGGTTCCGTCGGAATTTGTAGTGACACCATAAATTCTCTGCCAGCCTATCAAGTAAGTTTTGGTATTCGCTGTTGGAATGGTTGCCGTGCTCACACCATAAATGCTTTTTTGCGGATCGCTGCTCAATGAATAAAATTCGACACGCAGTGATGCTGTGCCATTCCCACCGGGCAGCGTGTATGTTCCCAAATAACTTTCACGCACAACATTCGGATCCTGGCCCGCAGTGGATGTTGGCGTTGCGGCGACAATCGAACCTGCAGAAGTCTTATAAAAAATGCCTGCAAACTGTGCGCCCACCAGCGTCATTGTGTTGCCCAAATTATAACCGTTGTTCACCGTTGCATCTGTCATGGGAGGAAAGTTTGTTGCTCCGCCTGATGTCACGCCCTGGACAAGCGAATCTGGATTGAATGCGAGAGTGAGTGAGTAATTCTGCCGATTGTTTATATCTTCCTCTGTGATGTTGAAAGGCTGTTGGAACTTGGTCACCATCGCACCACCGCCTGCGCCATTGAAAATAGCTTCCTCAGCTGGCGCATTTGTCATGGCACTTGTTGCAACCGCACAGCTATAAGCCTGCTGGTTGTTGACCGCACAGTCTCCGGGTGCCGTTGCTTTAGTGTAAAGAACGGGAGTTGTGCCGTCGTTGGGATCAACCATAATAGCTTTCACTTTTACGGGACCACTGACATTCATGATCCCATAATTGTATGCGCCAATATTTTCTTGAGTGATCGCAACAGACTGATTCAGGGCTTGCAGTGACGCAGGGTTCATCAAATCAATAAACCCGGTGTCACCCTCGCCAGCGGCCCTGAGAGCCTCTTTGATATTCGCAGTGTCGCTTAACCTTTGGTTCTCAGGCCCCCGATACAATGTGATGCAGCCGCTCGCTCCGGACATCGCTGTTCCATTCAAAGTGATGTCTTTGCAGATCTGAATGTCAGTAATATGAAGTTTCAGACTTTTCAGATTGGTTCCAGAAGCCGGAACACTTGAAAATTGGGGGAGCGCAAGCGCAGAAGATGTCAATGCCGAGCTTTCACGGAGAGAATTCGAAGATGGCTGTGCGATTGCCAAAGTCATGGTCAACTGCCCATTCTTTGAATCGTCGCTCGAATTAGATTTCGACTTTCTGCAGCCTCCAACCACAACAACGCCAAGAAACACTGTAGCTACAGCAAAACTAAGACGCATAAGTCGCCCCCCGAGCGGAAATCACCTTCCAAACAAGCGAATACCTTTAGACCATGATTTGAATCTGAAGATGTTATAGATTTTTTGTTCCAAACTCAAACGAAGCGGCGCATCTGCTCAGCT
>RGDM01000057.1 GCA_009918675.1 bacterium | reverse complement strand
GCGAGGTTCACAGAGGTGCTCATTTCTTTGCCAGATTCTTTTGCCAGAGTTTTAACCAGTGTGCCGGCAATTGCTTCCTCTTTTTCGCGTGTATAATAGATTTTGTAACTGGAAATTTCGCCAGTTGGTTTATCCCAAGACAGGAACAGGTTAGGTGCTTGCTGAGCAACAACCGAAGAGTCATCTCTCGGTGGCTGATGTTCTTGTCCGATTTTCTGCTTGGCTTGAATCGAAGCGGGAAGATACACGGCCTGAGTGCTACAGGCTGCAATGAGGGTTAAGCTATAGAGCGCGATGAGAGAGATATTTGCCTTGCACATAATCGCTCCTATGGCCGCTTTTCAACTTTGAAACCCGACGGTTTATTCGGTGCAGCATTGCCAATAGTTACGTCTGTGCATGAGTAGTAGTTGCTTGGGGCATTGGGGTTGTCGAGCATCACTTGAATGAGTTGAAAGGCACATTCAGTGCAAGTCACGGCTGGAACCTTGAAGCTGATCGTGTATTGATGGCTGGCACCGTCGACAATGGCATCGTTTTGTTTGTCGTCCAATCGAGCGAGCGGAGCCGGCACGCCTTGCATGCGTTCGTCATTAGGCCCAAGCAGGTAAACTTCATAATATCCGAGATGGTTGATGGTTTCTTCAAATTCTAATTGAACAGTTTGTCCACTCGAGTAATTTTTAACGTTCGCGGTTCGTTTCGCGCCGCCGCAGGGTGCGACCTTGTGTCCCGAGGCTTCGTCTCTTGGAGCCGAAAATGTGCTTCCCAGTTTCCAGCGCGCATGAGCAAAAGCATTCTGCACCGCAAGACACGAAATAAGGGCTGCGGCTATTGAGAAAAGGGCAAAGCTCTTTCGACTCTTTTGACTAAGCTTAAACATTTGCTTTCCTCTTACACCTATTTCGGAAGAGTTGCTCGGAAACTTTAAATTTCGTTTGAATCTGTTAAATTGTGCTCATGAATAATAAAAAAAATATTTTTATTTCGGTGTTTGCTGGCAGTCTTTTAATTCAGAGCCCGGTGCCTGCTCAATCGCAGGAACCCGAGAGCGTGCGCCTCGCGCGTGCGGGTTACAAGGGAATGGTGGTTGCGGACGACGCACAGGCCGCCGAGTGGGGAGCTGAAATTCTCCGCAAAGGCGGAAATGCCATTGATGCTGCCGTTGCAACCGCTTTTGCAATGTCTGTGACTCGTCCGCACTACGCGGCTTTGGGTGGTGGTGGCTTTTTAATCTACTGCTCTGCGCCAATCGCCAACAAACCTTCGGACTGCAAAGTTGTAGACTTTCGCGAAAAGGCTCCGGCCGCGGCGCAACGCGATATGTTTGTCCGCAATGGCAAGGCCGATTCTTCTCTTTCACAAAATGGCGCATTGGCCTCCGGTATCCCTGGTGTTCCCGCGGGTCTTCTTTTTGCTTTGGAAAAGTACGGCACTCAGTCGCGTCGGAATCTTCTCGCGCGCCCGATTCGAATGGCGCGTGAGGGAATTCGCGTTGGGACACAAACTGAAATTGCAGCGCGTTCACGCTGGGATGCAATGAACTCGGAGGCACGGCGGCTCTTGAGTTGCGGACACGAGGCAACTGGTCCGTGCCGTGCAGGTGAAAAACTTCGGCAGCCAGACCTGGCGAAGGTTTTAGAAGCGATCGCAAAAAGTGGTGAGTCGGGATTTTACGGTGGGGACATCGCCCGCAAGATTGTCGAGGGGATTCGTGCTGCCGGAGGAATTCTGACAACGGTGGATCTTGAGAATTATAAGCCCTCTGAACGTCTACCCGTGCGCGGCGAGTATAAGGGGTATGAAGTTGTAACGATGCCGCCGCCTTCGTCGGGTGGCACAGTACTTGTTCAGCTGCTTGAGTATATGAAGCGTGCAGAGAAAAGCGGCGAATTTAAAAACGGCTTTGCTTCACTGCCTGCATTGCATGCTGAAATTCACGCCATGTCATTGGCGTTCGCCGATCGTGCTGAGTACCTTGGAGATCCCGATTTCTTCTCCGTGCCGCTCAAGAATCTTCTTGCAGAAGACTATCTCAACTCTCGCTGGAAAAGCTTCGATCCGACAAAAGCGAAGCTTCCTCCTGGTCCAGGTGCAATTCCGCACGAACCCCAACACACCACCCATTTCTCAGCAATTGATTCCTTTGGAAACGCTGTGTCTATCACAGAAACTGTGAATGAAAATTTTGGTTCTGGTTTCGTTCCGCCGGGAACGGGTGTTGTAATGAACAACCAAATGGATGACTTCAGCGCCCAACCAGGAGTCCCAAATCTGTTTGGTTTGGTGGGTGGAGAAGCAAACTCTATAGCTCCAGGAAAACGCCCTTTGAGTTCAATGAGCCCCACAATCGTTCGCGATCAGGAAGGCAATGTGCGATTGGTGCTTGGTGCTGCCGGCGGACCAAGGATCATCACATCGGTTTTTCAGACTCTCGTCAATCGTCTGCAATTTGGAATGTCATTGATTGATGCGGTGAGTGCGCCTCGTATGGAATTCCCTTTGAGACTCAAGAGAAATTAAAAGCAATGGGTTATGCGCTGGAGGCAAGCAGCGGATTGGCAGTCGTCCATGCACTTGAACGTTTTCCGGATGGGCGGGTTGTTGGTGCGCCCGACCCCCGTGGAGAAGGAATGACCGTGGCTGAATAGTGCGAGTTTTAAATGAATCAGCCAAAATGGGAGTTTTTCTTATGCGCAATAATCTCATCGTTGTCTCGGTTCTTTTCGTTTTGCTGACATGGTTTTTGAAAAGTGTGAATTTTGGAACTTCATTTGAGGAATCTGCACGTTCACTTCCCACTGCAAGTTCTCAAAGCGCACAGAGTGATTGGAAGAGGCCTAACCAGAGTGAATTGAAAAAAACTCTGACACCAGAACAGTACAGCTGCACACAAGAGAACGGCACGGAAAAACCCTTCGCAAACAAATACTGGAATAACAAAGAAGATGGAATTTATGTTGATGTTGTGAGCGGTGAACCGTTGTTTTCATCGCTTGCGAAATTCGATTCTGGTTCTGGATGGCCGAGTTTTACCGAGCCTCTGAATAAAGCAGCCGTGCGCACTCTGAAAGACTCCTCTCTTGGAATGCAGCGCATTGAAGTTAGGTCGAATCGGGCCGATTCGCATTTGGGGCATGTTTTTCCGGATGGGCCTGGTCCAGGTGGTTTGCGGTACTGCATCAATTCAGCTTCGCTGCGTTTTGTTCCATTGTTGGCATTGAAGCAGGAAGGGCTCGGAATTTACCTTTTTTCTTTTGCTGAAAAGTTGAAGCTGCAAACAGCAACTCTTGCCGGAGGCTGTTTTTGGGGACTTGAAAAGCTCTTGGGTGAACTGCCTGGTGTTGTTGAGACACGGGTGGGCTACAGCGGCGGAAAAAACATGATGGTGGGATATGGTGATGTGAAAACAGGTCAAACCGGGCATGCAGAAAGCGTTCAGGTGCTTTTTGATCCCGCTCGGCTGAGCTTTGAAAAGCTGCTGCTGGCCTTTTTCAGTATTCATGATCCAACGACCATGAATCGGCAAGGAAACGACATCGGTTCTCAGTATCGCTCTGCTATTTTCTTTCAAAATGAAGACCAAAAACAAATTGCAGAAAATGTTATTATACGTGTCGATCGTTCAAAAAAATGGAAGTCCAAGGTGGTGACTCGGGTCGAGCCATTCACCGGATTTGCACTGGGCGAAGACTATCATCAGAAGTACCTCACCCGAACGCCCAACGGCTACACATGTCACTTCGATCGCAAATTCGAATTTTAAGGTTGACGCATTGCGTCTTCGGGTAACACGTAGCGACCCTGTGAGCCTTTGCTCTGCAAGTTACGTGCCGGATGAATTGAGAAAATGTTCTGCAGATCTGCGGCGGTGGACAAAACCACCTACAAGCCAACTGACTAATGTTTAGACATGAGGTTAATGACCATAGGAAAGCGGAATAGTCCTATCTTTTCCATCAAAAACCCCCTACAGGCTTTCGAAGGGCTTTCAACCTGCGAGTTCTTCCATGACAAAACAAACTTCTCCGGCCGCTGAACTACATCCTGTTCTTTCACGCCTTGGCTTTACACAGCCCACTGAAATTCAGCGCAAAGCCATTCCGGTACTGGCAACAGGACAATCGCTTTTGGCATTGGCGCCAACCGGCTCTGGCAAGACGCTCGCATTTTTGATTCCGTTAATGGAACGGCTCGACACTCAAGCGCGCGCCGTTCAGCTTCTCGTCCTGACTCCCACGCGCGAGTTGGGTCTGCAAATTTCTCAGGTCGCAACTCAGGTTGCGATTCAACTGCAGAACGACTCAGATCGCGCACTTCAGGTGCGTACCGCCTTTGGTGGACAACGTGCCGACAACCAAAAAGCAGAGCTCCTTAAAAAGCCTGAAGTGGTGATTGCAACTCCGGGTCGAGCCTTAGAACTTCTTGAGCAAGATGTTTTGCAAATTGGCTCGCTGCAGGCACTGGTCTTGGATGAAGCCGATATTATGGTTGGTATGGGCTTTGAGGCACAGGTAAAATCAATCTGTGATTTCCTTCCCAAGCAGATTCAAGCCGCACTTTTTTCCGCAACAGAGAGCGAAGGGCAAAGCCGCTTACAGAATCGCCTCGTTCATCGTGGTGCTAAAATCGATGTTCGCTCGACTGTTGAAAATGAATCCGTGTCTCTTCAGAGTGAGAATTTACTAGCAGCGGAAAACACCTCATCAATAAACGGCAGCGCAAATTCGACGTTGCATCAAACGGTGGTGGTGGCGGGCGGTCAAGATCGCTTGTCTGCTTTGAGCAATCTCCTTGATTCGATTGCGCCCAATGTGAAAACAGGAATCATTTTTTGCCAAACCAGGGAATCGGTTCAAACCGTCAGCAGTGACCTCCGCGAAAAGGGTTGTTCCGTGGCTGCGCTTTCGGGAGAACTTGGGCAAATTGAGCGTGCAACAATCTTGCGCCGCTTTAAGTCGGGTGGATTAAAGTATCTTGTCGCGACCAACCTGGCGTCACGAGGAATCGACGTCAATGATCTCTCAGTGGTCATCAATTACGAGCTTCCATCAACACCGCAAGAATACATTCACAGATCGGGTCGCTCAGGGCGGGCAGGAAAGCCAGGCTGGACAATCAGCCTTTGCACACGTCAGTCGCGTGAATTCCTCCAAGGGATCCTCAAAGATTCAGAGATCAAGCTGTGTCCTTTTGTTGCTGCCGAAACGCAGCAGTTGTCGCTGAACGACACCTTAAATGAAGTGAATTCAGCAAGTGTTGAAAAGATTCAATTCAAATCCTCGCAGTCATTCCAAAGATCATTTCACCCATGTCGAAATTGCACAGGTTCATGCCAAGCGAGTCATGAGCGTTCTCTCCAATCGCAAGATCAAAAACATGGCCATTAAGGCAACCGAAGCGCAAGCACTGGCAGCACCACGCAAGCCATTTAATCGTTGAGGCTTTGGTCTCGGAGCTTTATTTGGCAGACTTAAGTCTTGATTGTTGGTTCGTTGGGTCGAATCCGCAGCAAAGAGAGTCCATCCAACGCTTTTTATCTTTCACCACAGTGGTTTTGATGTATGCTCAGATTGCTCATTTCGCCCGTTAAACAAGGATTCCCCATTGAATAAGCATGTTACATTTTCAGAGCTGAAGCTCATTGAGCCTATCCTCAAGTCCATTGAATTGAGTGGATACACCCATCCAACACCTATCCAAGCACAGGTTATTCCTCATCTTTTGGAGGGGAAAGACCTGCTCGGTTTGGCACAAACCGGTACCGGAAAAACAGCGGCATTTTCCCTTCCGCTTTTGCAGTCTCTTGCGTTGAATCGAAAACGCAAAGTCGCGAAGCAGGCACGCGTCTTGGTTCTAACCCCCACGCGTGAACTCGCAATTCAGGTGCGCGACAGCTTCCAAACCTACGGTAAATCTCTCGAGCTGAAAATCGCAATTGCGTTTGGCGGTGTGAGTCAGGTGCCTCAGGTACACAGCCTGAGTGGTGGTGCTGATGTCTTGGTTGCAACTCCAGGCCGACTCCTCGATCTTCTGAATCAAAGACTGGTCAGTCTCGATGGCGTTGAAGCGTTCGTGTTGGATGAAGCCGATCGCATGCTCGATATGGGTTTCATCAACGACATCCGCAAAATTCTCGCAGTGCTACCAAAGAAGCGTCACAATTTGCTGTTTTCGGCGAGCATGCCACCTGAAATGGAAAAGCTTGCTCACTCGATTCTCGTGAATCCCATCCGGGTCGCAGTGAATCCACCTTCTTCAACGGCCGAGCTCATCGACCAAAGTGTGATGTTTGTCGACAAAGGGAATAAACGTGAGCTGCTCGCACATCTCATGCAAGGTAAAAGCTTTCAGCGTGTGATTGTTTTTACCCGCACGAAACATGGGGCCAATAAAGTTGCTGAGTTTCTTGCGAAATCCGGAGTTGCTTCCAGAGCTATCCATGGCAACAAATCTCAATCAGCGCGGCAGAGCGCGCTCAATGAATTCAAAGATGGTCGGCTTCGTGCGCTGATTGCCACAGACATCGCTGCGCGTGGAATTGACGTGGACAACATCTCGCACGTCATCAATTTTGAGTTGCCTAACGAACCAGAAACCTACGTGCACCGGATTGGCCGAACGGCACGAGCAGGAGCATCAGGCATTGCAATTTCCTTTTGTGATGCTGAAGAAAAAGTTTATTTGAAGCAAATCGAAAAAGTCATCAAGAAGAGCATCGCCATTGATTCTCAGCAGCCCTACCATTCAACAGCCGTTGAGCAGCAAAAAGTTTCAGGTGCAGAGCGACCCACTCAGGGTAGGCCTCAGCAAGCGCGTGGCAAACGGCCTCAACAGCAAGGGCATGCGCAGAAACTAAAACCAAAGAGCGAAAAGCACAGCCAGGATCAGCGCAGGGTGGCTGCAAAGCCACGCTGAAGAGGCTAAAGGGCTTCATTTTTTCATGAAGCCTTTTTTTACTGTTCTTTTATTGCGGTCAATTGAACAACTGCACTCAGGCCATTGTGTCCGAGACCCTCGTGAATCGTTCGCTCGCATTCTTGTCCAACTAATATTTTCAGCCCGCTCAATTCATTTTTCAAATCGTCAAGTTGCATGAGCATGTCGACGGATTTCGGACCGCCTGATTGGAATTTCAGTTGAGCAGGAGTGTAGGCTTCAAGAATAAGTCTTCCACCGGGCTTCAGTGCTTGCACGATTCCTGTGTGCACTTTTCTGCGCAAATTTGAGGGGAGATGGCACCACACGGAAACAATAACATCCCAACAATTCTCTCCCAGTTCATAGTCTGCAAGATCAGCATGAATTGTTTGAACCGAAACCGAGCGCTCTTGAGCGAGGGCGAGCGTTTTATTCAGACCTACGCGCGAAGCATCAAGTGCTGTGACATCCAAATTGAGTCCAAGTCCGGCAAGGAAAACCGCATTTCTTCCTTCGCCTTCGGCCAGGCACAGAATTTTGTTGTGAGCCCTCAGAAGGTGGACGCTCTCTTTGAGAAAGTCGTTCGGTTCCTTTCCGTAGAAATAATCTGGATCAGAGTATCTTTCATCCCACATGTGGAAGCCTTTCTCTCGTGACAGAAGCAGCGCCGCGCTTGCGTCGCAATTTGTGACCGGCATGATGTAAAAATCAACACGGCGACTCTAGATTAAAAACCACCTCTTTCAAAATTTTCCGGCTTTTTTTAGGTCGCAGAGACAACGCTTAATTGCCTGAAAATGCATATAAAAATCCAATTCTCTTTCGAAGCGCTCAGGTTTTGGAAAAAGACTCCCGAACCCCTTGTTAGGGAGAGCGAAGAAGGTTCTTTGAGTCTTGCTCTCTCGTCCAATGGAGCTTGCAGACATGGCACGAGAAACGGGTTCTTCGGGTGTCTGTGGCCAAAAGGAGCGGGGGCGTTATGAATCCTCGTAGTGATTCTTCTTAAGTCGTTTTTCGAGTTCAATGTGCCCATCCGAGAGCGAAGGTATCGCCTGGATGGGCCTTTTTTTGTGGAGCGATAATTGATTCAAATTTTGATATCACTGTGACGTGATGTTCAATTAGAGGAAGATTGCATCGTCGACAAACTCTCCTGCGAACTGCGGTTCAGCAGGGTGGTCTTTGCTCTTGGCTTTGGCCGTTGTGACTGAGGGAGAGTGCATGCAAAAAGTTGTGGTCTGGTGGCTCAAAAGAGATCTCCGCCTCGCAGACAATCAGGCTTTACAGGCAGCTATGAACCGCGCTGCGGAAATGCAGTGTCCACTGATTGCGTTATGGATCACGGAACCGGAAGCATACGCGGCGCCCGAATATCATCCGCGTCGTGAAAGATTTGTTCTTGAGTGTTTGGCAGATCTCGAGCCGGAGTTGCGAAGGCTAAATGTCTGTTTGTGGATAGCGGAAGGTTCGGCGCTTCACATCTTCAGAATTCTATCTGAGCGTGGATTGATTCAAGTCTTTTCACATGAAGAGACGGGAGTTCTTTGGACTTTCAGCCGTGATATCGAATTGAAAAAATTCTTTAAATCCAAAGGAGTGATGTGGAGTGAATTCCCGACAAATGGAGTTGTTCGGGGATTGAAAGACCGTGCGCTTTGGCAAGGTACCTTTCAAGCGCGGTTGGCTCAACCTCTGATTTCTCGACCTGTAAATCCGCATCCGTTCCATCTTTCTGACAACAGTTTTCAGGCGCGCGAGGGAAGAGATAAAGCACGCTTTCTTCGCTGGGAAGAGCGAGGCGATTCTTTATTGTTTGCAGAAGCGCGCTTGGCTCCAAAGAATCAGCAAAGAGGTGGAGAAGCTGTTGCTCATGGTTTATTGCGGCGATTCATGTCGCCCGAAATTCACGGTAAATATCTTTTTAGTCTGGCAAAGCCGCACGATGCGCAATTCTTCAGTTCGCGACTTTCGCCCTACCTTGCGTTTGGGTGTCTTACATCGCGGCAGATCTTTTCGGCATTAGATAATTCATCCAATCAAATAGATTCTCGCTCGCTTTCAGCATTCCGAAGCCGCCTTGCTTGGCGCTGTCATTTTATTCAAAAGCTGGAAAATTTTCCTGACATGGAAATGCGCGAACAAAACCCAGCGTTGGCCGAGCTCAGGCCCGAGATGAGTGCTGAGGAGCAGGAACGTTGGCTTCACGGCCTGACCGGATTCCCTCTCGTTGATGCGTGTTTGCGGAGCGTGCACCAAACCGGGTTCTTGAATTTTCGGATGCGTGCCATGCTGATGAGTTTTTCGACACATTTAATGTGGCGCGATTGGCGCACACCTGCATGGGATCTCGCGAGTTCTTTTCTTGATTTTGAGCCTGGAATTCACTTTTCTCAGGTGCATATGCAGTCTGCGGTCACGGGAAATAACCAAATTCGAATCTATAACCCGTTAAAGCAATCCGAGGAAAATGATAAAGACGCGCGCTTTATCAAGCATTGGATTCCTGAGCTCCGCGCCGTCGAGCCCGGGGTCATTCATGCGGGAGTGGGGCTTCCGGCAAATTATCCCGCGCCTCTTGTTGAGCTTAAAACTGCAATGGCACATGCCCGGCAGGAATTGTTCAATCGGTTTAAAGCGGCTGATGTGCGCGCAGAAGCGAAGTTGGTGCAGGAAAAATTGGGGAGTCGGAGCCGGCCACAATCGAGGAAACGCAAGAACGTAAAAAAAGTGAGAGAAGCCAAAACGCTTTTTGATGAAGATTGACTCTATTTTATCTCGCAATTGTGTCATCTAGAGAGTGATTTTTGCATTTTTTTTATTCGAATTCTGGTTTGAAATGACAAGATAAGATTTTCATGCCATATTTATAGAAATAGGTGGAAATTCCTCTGAATTCAATGTTTCAATTGAGCCTCTGAATAGGCATGCCGATGGGATGTGTAGATGAATGAAGCATTTCTAAATTCTGTATCGATGGTGACTCTGTCTGAGATGGGCGACAAAACCCAACTTCTTGCCCTTGCCCTGATTGCCCGATTCAAGGCTCCCGTGCAGATCATGCTCGGAATTTTGCTTGCCACAATTGCCAATCACTTTCTTGCTGCTGCTGTGGGCTCAACCGCGGCTCAGTTCGTGTCTGCGAATGTGCTGCGCTGGACTCTTGTTGTTCTGTATTTGGGATTCGCAGCTTGGGTGCTTGTTCCCGACAAAGACTCCGACGAAGAAACAAGCAACAAGGGCAACGCCTTTATGACAACGTTGATTACATTTTTTATTGCTGAAATGGGAGACAAAACTCAGTTGGCGACGGTGAGTTTGGGTGCCGCCCATAAAGACCAATTGTTTTTGGTGACAGCTGGAACGACACTTGGAATGATGATTGCCGATGGCTTAGCAGTTGGGCTTGGTCCAACCCTTTTGAAGCGGGTGCCGATGCAGGCTTTTCGTGTTCTCGCTGCGCTGCTCTTTGCCTTCTTTGCGCTGCAAATTGCGCTTGGAAAAACGTTCTAGAATAAAATCAGCTCATGAGTTTTGGAAGAACAAAAACAAAGAGCAATGAGGCAAAGTAAAAAAGGACCCCGATTTTAAATAAGACGCCTCCCAATTTTTTCGAACGCATGCACGCCTTGGCCAACACAGGATCGCTCGGGCAGGTTTGCGCTTCGGGTCGATTCCTTGCATAGCTAGCGCCCGCTAAAATAAGGCCAGCTATGAGAAAAACAATCCCTTTGTGTTCACTGAGAACCGTGAGTTGAGGGACAGCTGCTATTGTGCCCGCAACTGCAGCGCCAAAACCAAGTGCAACCATGAGCGCTGGAATAACGCAACAGACCAGGGTTGCGGAGCTACCAAGCAGGGCGAGGGTTCCCCAAAACTTGCTCACTGTTTTGTCCTTTCAATTTTCACCACCGCATAACCTGCTTCGGTGATTAATTTCTTGATAGCTTCGTCGTCGAATGGTTTACCGGCCAATGTTTCGAATGAGACGATTTTCTTTTCAAGATCAACGTTCACTTTTTCTACCGCTTGGGTGTTGTTGAGCTTCTTGGTGATTCCCTGTGCACAAAATCCACAAACCATTCCATTAACGCTCACCTTCACAACATCTGCATGTGCATGTAAACTCATAATTCCTCCGAGAAAAACAAAAGCTGAAATTACAAATTTGTTAGTTTTTAGCATGTCAAAATCTCCTCTGCTTAATTGAAAAAGTGAAACATGTAGTTGAAGGTCACCTTGCCGCTGAAGCTGCTGCCTATCTCGAGCAATGCATTCTTGTAAAAAAGTCGCACAAGAGGCGTGACATTGTGTGTCCATTGCATCTGGTTTTCAGATTTCTCCGGCAACCATTCCATGATTCCCCAAACGGTCAGTTCGTCATTTTGAGCTTTGTAGGGAGCAAAACCAAGACGAAGCGTACCTTGTTGTTTACTTAAACCATCGTTTGAATAATTTTGCGCGTATTTGAGCATTGAATAAATCAGCCTGTCTTCGCCATCCCACCCTGCGCTCCACTGATACAGCGGAGACGAAGCATTTCCCTTTGTGTTGCTTGATGAATGGCCTTCTGATTCTGGTCTGCCCGCGGCCCAGCGCCTGCCCGCAGCGAGACTGAGATAAATATTAGATTGATAATCAGGGTAATTGCCGCGCCAAAGGAGTGCACTGGCTTTGCCAAGCACACTCAGCTCCTGTGGCATCCGATCGAAACTAAGACCAAGGCCAAGCTTCGGTGTTGGTGAATGAACAATTTCGAGTTCTGCCATCTCGCCTTGGTGGTGTCCCATCACCGCCGTTCCGTTGGCAAAGACAACCGGATGTGCCAGCGCAGAAATTGGGTTCAGGAGCCCCAAAAATATTGCAACCGATAGAGGTGAATGAGGTGATTGCAGATATTTTTTTTCCCGGCTGTCAGTCATGAGTCACATCCTTTGCTATGCTTCGTAAATGTATACGAATGAGCCGAAGTGAATGTGACATGGGAGCATTGTTTAAGATTAAGACTCTGTGATTGTTGATTTTTCTTAAAATGGCTGGTGCGCAGTGTTGAATTTTGAAGAGACAGATGAACAGCTGCTTGAGCGCTATGCACAAGGCGACGCCCAGGCATTCGAACTCTTCTTCGTTCGGCACCGTGGGCGTGTCTATCACTATGCTCTTAAAAAACTCCAGCGTCCCGAAGTTGCGTCTGAAATAGTGCAAGATGTCTTTCTTAAGCTTCACGCCAAAATTCATCAATATCGCAGCGGCGAGCCAGCACTCTCGTGGTTTTTTACAATTGTTCATAATGCCTGCGTGGATGAGGCAAGAAGATGGGCGAAGGCTACTCAGGTTATGCATTCGACGGATTATTCTGCTGAGCAAATCGCCGCGGCGCCCGATGCTTCAGCTGCTCAAGAGGCTGATGTACTCAGCGCTCTGGGGCACTCGTTGGATCAACTTTCTTTGGAACAAAGGTCATTGCTGGAACAGCGGATTATGCAAGGAAAAAGCTTTCGGCAGATTTCGCATGAGTCTGGCAAAAATGAGGTCGCACTGCGCAAGGTCTACAGCCGTGGGATTGAAAAGATTCGTCGGTGGTTTGCAGCGCTCGATGACAAGGAGGACGGCCAATGAAAAAGGCAGACGAATTGAAAGAATTTGAGAGTGCAGAGGGGGTCTTGCCAGCGGCTATTGAAGCAGAGCTTCAGCAGACCGAAAAAAGAATCACGAATGAGTTGAATGACTCGCGGAAGAGATTTTTTGCCTCTTACTGCATATTTTCTATCGTCGGATATTTTTGCTCTTTGTCTTTGTGTTCGCAGAATTCCGTTGCGCTGACGAGTTTTTCTGTTTCTTTCGCTGCACTTCTCCATCAGCTGCCCGATCCTCTTTGTCCAATTGTTTGTGGATTTGTTTTTGCAATCTTGCCAGTTGGATGTTTATTTTTGTTTTTGGATCGCTTTCAGCGTCGGCATCTGACCGTAAGGTTCTGGTGGCTGCCAGTGGCGACAACGATTGCAAGTTGCTTGCTGATGTCGATTGTTCCTGAATCGTTGCGCCATGAGGGAATGCACACCTCACACATGGCACTTCGGCAAACGCATGGGGATTTGATTTGGCTTTTTTGGTGGACACTTTCAGCTGTGTCCATTCCATTAATCTTTGCCTGGACTGCAAGTCGGAAAATTCGCGTCGGGGTGGGTGAAAGTAAGGAATAGAATGGGTTTCTTGATTTCCGAATCTAGGATTAGAAATCAAGAAACTTGGCAATCACTTCAGCTTTTGAACCGGCAATCACGTGGAGCACTTTGGCTGCGTGTTCAGGCGGTTTTCTTCCTTCCACGAAATCGCTAAAGTATCGACCCGACGGGTTGTCACACATGCGTTAACTCATCTGTGTGCAAAGATTTCTGAGCTTTGCTGTTGGCAAAGACAAGCAGTCGAATCCGTTATCGCGTTTGAACCACACACGACACTGTCGCCATTGCCCTGCGCCAACCAGGCGTGAGACTGTTGTCGAAAAGAAGGCCTTCGAAGCGTTTCGATAGACTTCATCCAGCGTTGTATCGAAGGTAATTCGTCCATCGGATGGGAACACCGATTCTCCACTTGCTGAAGCATCGTTATAGAGACCAATAAAACTTTTGACTTTACTATTCGGACTAGCTGTTGGCGGTGCGAGTGAACCATCTTCTAAATAAACGCTCACAGGGAAAGTGAAACCATTGCTGCGTTTATTGCCATCCGAGCATGTTCCACTCGAACTGCAGTCGGTGTCTTTGCCTGTCCAGCGCAGGTTCAGGCTTGAATTGGGGCCTTGCAGATTCATATCATCGAACGCCATTCCTGATTTGGTTTTAAAGTTTGCACAACCAGGCCACTGCGTGAGATCATCATCAGGCGCATAGAAGAGTTGCTTTCCAAGAAGATCACCGACCAGCAATGGCGGCAAAGGTGGGTCTGTAAATTCGAGCTGAATGATGCCCGCGTTCCATAGGTTTTTTCGCAGAGCTGTGCTTTGCTCTTCAACGGTGAATCGCAGAGCTGCTTGCCGACTTGCAGTGAGTCGGAAACCAAAATCAACGGCTGGTCCGCCCACTGAAAGCCCATCAGAGCCTGGCAGTGGAGTTGAAGAGATGTAGCATTCCCCTGCTTTGACAGGGTTGCTTGTTGACATCACAGAGCCAACGGCACCATTGCAATTTGTTGCCAATAGCTCCATCGAAATCTTCGGATTGCTCTTTGCAAACCAGTCGCCTTCAGCGGGGGGCATCAGAGCCCCCAAGCCGGTGACCTTCACGTCCCAATCAATGGTGTCATTGCGGGTTTCATTGACCGGAGGAATACAAACATCGACCCCAAATTTCGCGCCAAAATTTGAAGACTTCAAATTGAAACCTAACGGCTCCAAAAACGGCAAATTTGCGACCAGCGAATTGAAATTTAAAGCAAGAGAGGTCAAATAATCTGCGCTTTCTCCGGCAATAAATTTGTAGCTGAGAGTGGTGGCTGCGGGGGTGTTTTTTGCGTTGAAATCTGCAAAGTTTCCAACCGCATCGGCCACCCCGGGTTGCTTTAAAAAGACATTGCAAGGCCAGCCTTTGTTGACGATAATGTTCACCGCTTCAGCCTTTACAGACACAATGCTTATTGCCGAAGAAAGCAGACAAGTGAGATGTGTTTTTTTAGATTTTATTGTATTCAATTTCATTGGCAAACTGCCCTGATAATTGTTTGAGAATTATTGTTGTATTCTGGAGAATAGGAAGATTCACGCCACACACGATAGTCTTTGGTTTTTGCGACCCCGTCGACAAATCCTTCCAAAGTGAATTCAACACCCACTTTAAGCTTTGCTTGCCCCGTTTGCGCCTTTGCACATTTCTCTGGGCCACACATTTCCTCAAAGTAGGGAGGCCAATCGATTCCTGTTAGAAGCGCACGCATCTGATTCAACTCAAGTTGAAAGTCGTTTCCTCCACCAGGAGCAAGCGGACTCACAACTGGAAGAGCGTCATTCGGCTTTAAGGCGTCGAGGCCGGGCATGCGTGCAACAGGCCGCAGCGGAATCAGAGGAGAATTGGGGTCGATGTCCCAAAGACCTCTTTGTATCAGGAAGCTCTTAAATCCATCGCGGAAAAGCCGGTGATACAGCGAAAGGTATGTGAGGTCTGCTTCAAGTCGATAACGTCTTCCCGGTTTGAATTCAAAATTTGTGACGTCACGCTGGGAGGGAAAGAATCCTTCCCAAAATGCTGGTGATACACCGCCTGCATACCACTGGTCGATCATGCGCTCCGCACCTGTGGGAAGAATCTCTTTGACGGTGTACTGGACACCGATGGGCAAAGAGAATCGGCAGGCAATATCGTTTTCGGCATTGCACGAATTTCTCAAGAAGAGACGCGTAAGCAGCCGCGATTCGCGACCCTTGCTTTGAATATCCATCTCCGCCATATGAACGTCCGGAAAGGCCTGCACGGGCCAGCGTGGTGAACCTTCGCCCATATCAACTGAAAGCGGAATTTGTTCTGCAGATGCCTCAATCGAAAATCGCAAGGCACCAGAACCAAGCGGCTTGAGCAACGTACTTCGACCGCTTGCATCTCCCGAAATGTAGAATCCGCTATAAGCGAAAATGTCGAGAGGTTTGAGTTCCAGTTTTTGGAAATTTTGTGCGTTTGTGCACTCAGGATTTAACTCATATTGCACAGAAAAAGCAGAGTTTGGATTGATTCTAAAATAGCACAAGCCACCTTTTGCTATCGCCTCATATTGGTTGATAGCAGTGACATTGCATGCTGGTTGTTCCGGCGATGCAGCTATACCCGCAGCGTCTCGAATTCTAAACTGGACACACTCATTGAGTTGTCGGGTCTGCAGCTGGAAAAAATCAAGTTTGTTGTCCCAGGTTTGCAAAGCCATGGGAAAGGGAACGTCGCCTACGGAGCAGCTGTCTGGATTAAGGCGCCCGGTGAAGGCAGCCGAATGTCCGCCTAAAAGGTTTACAAATTCAGGCCCATTCGCCAGCGTCAGCCAACGCCCAACATCATCGTTAGAGAAGCCGGCAAATGTCGCAACAGGGGGAAGTGTTCCCACACTTCCCGAGCCGCCACGATTTGGCGAGACGTGTAAATGAATAAACTTGGGAATTGAGCGCAAAATATCTGCCTTTCCAGATGCTGGTAATAGAAAGGCAAATAGCAGATTCACTCGGCAAAAATTCAAGATCTTCATATGCGCCCAATCCCCTCTCTCAATTAAAGTGCCACTGGCGTGTAAGAAATGTTGTTTACGTGAAGGTCGATACTGAAATTCGCGCTGTTGAGGTCCCATTTGCGGGGCGCTGATGATCTTTCGCGGAAGATATAGCGGATGACGCAGTATTTCGCAGGAGCATTCAGAGTCACATCATGTGGGGAGAGAATCGAGCCAAACACGTTCTGTGCCGTGCCGGAGAAGGCGTTTGCCGATGTTGTGTGGGTTTGTGACAGTGGAACACCGTCCAAGCCAAGAAGTCCTAGGAGGAAAACATCGTTGATTGTTGTTGTTGACCAATCTTCGCCTGTCGAGCTTGAGCGGCTTTGGCAAACGAGCTTGCCCTGAACGTCAAGATCTGCATCTGTAAGATACGTCCCTGAGTCAATATCCGCTGCAGAGACGACGTCGCGGACATGGTATTCATATTGGCCTGCAGGATACGGAAGTTGTGAACCACGGAAGCAGAAGTCCACAAAGTAGCGTGCACCGTAATTGTCGGATGCCAAGTTGAAAGTCAGCTTGGTATAGTCGGTATCTGACTCGGAGTTGGAAATCACTGTGTTCAAACGGTCGATCACAGGCGTTAAAAAGCCTGGGTATCCGCTTGGATAGGCAACAGTGTGAAATTGCGCCAGCGGAGGAAGAACCACGTTGCTTTGAATGGTTTTATCTGTCCAGCTCGCAAGTGGAATTGGATTACCATTATTGTAGGCAGCAACGCTCGCTTGAATATTGCTCTGAGCTGCTGAGCCGCGCACTCCCACAGGCAAAAGAAAAGCCGGATCAAAGATTCCGGCATCGCAGGCGTAAAGATCAGAGCCCGAACTATTGACCAAGAAATTAAAGTTGATGTCGGCTGCGTTTGCAGATTGTGCAGCGAAAAATCCTGCAGTCGCGAGCGACAAAACACTATAAAAAGACTTCATGTTCTACCCCTATGGAAATAAGTTTTGAGCCATTGAACTTGAGTCAAGGAACATCAAACAGGGACAGGACGAGTCTGGGATTTAAAATTCGCGCTGAATTTTCTCAACAACGCTCTGCGGAATCAGACGTTCTGATAAACACTTGTTTTAAAAGCAAAGAACTCACGGCTCACGAAAGTGATGGTCTGGGGATTCGGGGAGCATTTTAGGTTTGATCAGAAATGTTGGATCTTCAGAATCAAGAGTTATTTCGACCACGCAGACACATAGGTTCCTTGCGGGTCGTAGGTTTGCTCTTGCTTTTCGATGTTGAATCGTCGGCCCCCGCGTGGATCAAAACTGACTCCCGCAATGTAAGCACAATTTCCCCAGTTCGATGCAACATCGTAGTCGATGAGTAATGATTCAAAAAGCGATGCGACTAGAGTCCACGGAATCGCCAGATCATAAATCATATAACTTGCGACGTTCTGGCGACCCCGATTCGACATAAAACCAGTCTGAATTAGCTCGCGCATATTTGCGTTTATGAATTGCGATTGAGTTTCACAAAACAAAATATCAGCAATCCGCCCTTTGACCTCGTCACTCGATGCTGTTTCTGGACCCTCTACGCGGAAAAGACCGTGCGGTTGAAAAAAAGCAGGCCCTGAGCGGAGCAAATGAAGTTTAAAGAATTCACGCCAGAGAAGCTCAAAGATCACCCAGTATGTGCTTTTGTTTGCCCCATGGTAACCTTCAAATTCCCGCACCGCCCAGAAAATTTCCCGAGCAGAGAGGCTTCCGTTTGCCAGCCAAGCGGAAAACAATGTTGAATCTGATGAATTCAAAAGGCCATTGCGGGTTGAATAGTAATCGCGTACCGCGGCCGTTTGAAAAATATACGCGTCGATCCTTTTCTTGCCCGCAGCTGCGCCACCGCAAAGAATTCTCTGTTTTTCGTCGGGTGCATTAGGCTTGAACACTCTCTCTAAGAGTTGAGTCTCGCAGGCGAGAGGCTGAGTCCATGAGGTGGTGTCAGCGCCAAAGGCAGTCACGGAAATCTTCTGAAATTGCGAAAAGTCGAATCCCGATGAACGCCCCAACAAAATAGGTTCAACGTGTCCAATGTCGTCTTCCACAGAGCCGATTCTCGGCACATATTTTTCTAATTCAGTAGACTCAATCTTATTCCGGAAGTCGGTAAATTTATCTGGGATTTGAGAGAGAGGAAATTGCAATAGGCGAGGTTCGAGAAGAAATTGCGACCACCCATGCTCAATGCGAAAACCGTTTGTTTTGGCACTTATAAATAAAGAGCCCTCAATCGATCTTTCTTCAGGTGCACATTCGCTTGAAAAATAGAGTGTATCGAGCCGATTTTCGGATATCAGTTCGGGAATAATTATTTCAGGAATTCCCCAGAATTCGTAAAGAAAAAAACCCTTTTCTCGGATGGAATCAGCAAGGGATTGCAGAGTTTCCTTGAGAAAACGCCGGCGATGCCACCCCAAACGGGGAATGCCTGCCGAGCTTTTCTGCCACAGTCTTGGATCATGCACGTAAATGAATGCGATGCTCTGTGTGTTTTGCAATGCAGAATTGAGCACCGGATTGTCTTGTAGGCGCAAATCGTTGCGAAACCAATAAAGCGCTCGTGCCATAAAGTCCTCTGACTCGTTTATTCCTAACAGAATAAAACGAATTTGAGTCAATTATGGCAATGCAACGTCAAAAGATTTTTTCGCCGTTTGCATACCGACCGTGAAAACGAAACCAATCTTCAGCTGAAAGAGCATCGGGCAAGATCTTTTTGAAATCCTCCGGTGTGCCACGTGGCCCTTTTTGTACTTCATAATACAAAAACATGTGATGAAGGTCTTTCATGAGCAGGCGTCGGAGCAAGATTGGCATCGCCAATTTAGCTTTAACAGGCAATCCACTCACCTTCGAAAGTGCGGCAGCAACTTGTGAGAGATCTCCCTGCCAGCTAATCACATCAAGCGATTGTCCTAACCACTGCTGCGGGTTTTTCAGTTGAATAGCTGTAGCCCGCCCAATGTCATAAGTGGAACAATATTTGCAATCTTGTAGCGAAAGAAATTTAACAACACCCTTCTTTAAGGGGTTCCAGTTTGCAGGGTCGTCGAGGTTTTCGAAAAACGCACACGGCCGGAGAATCGAGAATGGAACTCCACTCTGACGCAGGTAGCTTTCGAGTGCCACTTTTGCTTTGAGATGAGTGACGTGCTCGTCAAAGAACTCTGCGTCGGCAACACTCATAAAAACAAGATGATCCACAGATGCGGCTTTTGCAGCGTCTATTGCGGCACGGCCCTGCTGGAATTCAAGATCGGCATTCT
>RGDM01000056.1 GCA_009918675.1 bacterium | reverse complement strand
TGCTGCTGCCGCTGTAGAGCGTTCCCGAAGCAACACGTTCAATGCGGTATGAAATTGCGCCGGCTGTGGGTGTGCCACCAGCAAAATCCATGTCTGTAATCTTGCTGCTGAACAGCGTATTGATGCTTGAATATGAGTATGTTTGCGCAGAGTTCTTAGAGATACTTGAGAGTGCAGATGGCGCCGAGCTTACCACTGGGAGATCGTTTACAGCGGAAACAATCACTTGCACTTGTGTCGCAGTTGCAGCCTTCGCACCGTTGTCGTCAACTGGTTTCACACTGAACGCATTGAGCGTGCCGTTTGCGTTTGCAGCGGGAGTCCACTCGAACTGGGCCCGATTGATCGTCGCTGTATGGATAGTTGTTGCGCAAGCTATCCCAGCTGATTGCAAACGGAACATCTTCCACTCCACCAGAGAAAGGCAGAGTTCCGGAAATGCTTGGTGTTGTGTTTGATGCCTTCAACCACACGTACACTGGGATGGTTGTGACGCTTTCCGCTGTGCCATCGTAAACAACCACATCAAATGCATTGACTCGGCCGGTTGCACCCGTGGGTGGAACCCACTTGTATGTCACACCGGTGCTGATGTCGGAACCAGCGCTGAGCTTGTCGGGCGCAGAAGTACCCGCATTGCATGTCGCAGCCGTGTTCAAGCACAGGTATGAACTTGCATTGATGGCCTTGACACGGAACTTCAGTGTCTTATTCGCAATCACTTCTTCTGCATCATATGCGTCGGTGCGCTGTGTGCCATTGGTGATGGTTGGATCGCCGCGCAGTTCGTCGTAGCTGAAGACAAAGTTCGTATCTTTAGTTCCCGTCGTGAAGTCTTTTACATAAGTGAGTGTTGGCACGCTATTGGTTGTGGTGAAGGTTGCCTTCACGGTGACTTCGCTTGCAGCCAACGAGTAAATTTGTCCGTCCCAAGCGCGAATCTTGAACAGGTTCTGCAAGCTATTGAGAGTGATACCTGCGGATGGATACACTGTAATAGTTTCATTTGGTGCAATGATGTTTGTTGACAATGGCACTGGCGAAGTATCGCTGCTCACTGTCACGGCAGCCAGTGTACTTGAACCCTTACCAATGGTTGTGCTGTTATCGAGCGATGTCACAACGAACGAGATGTAGTCGTTGTCTGTATCCGTTGCACTTACGGCTGTCTTCAATTGATCGTAGGTCAACTGAATTGGCAAGCCCTTACCACGGCTTCCCAAATCATAGGTGTTGCTGACTGCAGCCAACACAGGTTTGCTGTTAGTACCAGTATCAATATTCATGCTCACGGTTGCTTCACGTGATGAGCTCACATTACCCGAGTCAACGACAACAACCTTGAAGGCTTGGTAGATTCCGGTTTGGTTTGCAGGTGGCAACCAATAAAGACTTTGAGTGCTGCTCACATCTTTATTCGTTGCAGGGTTGTACGCAGCTGCGCCCGCCGAGTTGCCACTTGTGCCAATTGACAATGTTTGACCAGAGATCAGGCTCGTCACTGAGAACTTGAGCGGTGAACCCGAGCCATCTTCAACATCGCTGATTCCCAATGCGGTTGCCAATGCACTGTAAGTGATTTCCTTCACAGTGTTGCGTGTCACGCTTGTGAACGTGGTTGTGGTGTTGGTCATTGTAGGCGCGCTGTTGACTGCAGACACATTGACCTTCACCGTCACAGAACCACTGGAGTCGGCAGTGCCATCGTAGGCCTTCACTGTAAATGCACCAAGACCCGAACCAGACACATCTGCAGCTGGAGTCCAAACCAGGCTTTGGCCTGTGCTCAACACAGGTTCCGAGCCCACTGTGACACTGCTGATTGCAGCTGCGCCGTTCACCGCAAGAGTACCGCTTTGGATAGACATGATCTTGTAGCGAATTACATCATTGTCTGCGTCTGTTGCAGCAATTTGCGAATGCAGGTTTGCATAGCTGATTGGCAGTGCTGCGTTTTCGGACGTGCCATTGGTGGTTGTGATGGTGGTCACAGCACCCACAGAAGGAGCCGAATTGGATGCCGCAATTGTAATGTAAATGTCTGTCGAGGTTGCCGCATAATCGGTACCGTCGAACACACGCACGGTCATGAGCTTGTATGTTCCAGCCATATTTGGTGCTTGCCAGTAGACGGCTGAGATATTTGTCGAAGCACCGGATGGCGACTGCATCAACGTATACATACTTGCAGCTGTGCCATTCGGATTAATCACAGCGCCACCCGAGGTTGATCCTGCGGTGAGCGTGCCTGCACCACCAAAGGATTCAATGCGGTAAGACATGGTTCCCACGGGAATCGAAGCCAAGTCGGGATCTGTGACAGTGAACAAGCTGTTGATATTCGCATAGCTAAAGCTTGTGGCGGCATTCTTCGCTGGAGCTGTGAGGCTGCCAGGAGTTGCGGTGATTGTTGGAGGATTATTCACTGCAGTCACAAAAATAGTGACCGTTGCTTCTGAAGACTCAAGGCCACTTGAATCCACACCCTTCACCTTGAAGGCTGCAATGCTACCGTTGGAGTATTGCACAGGAGTCCAAGTCAAAGTTTCATTCACAGACAATGTGGTTGTTCCGGCCACCACTGCAGAACTGTAGTTCTTCACAAGTGTTCCAGCCAAGACTGAGGTGATCTTATAGTCGACCGGACCTGCTTGGTCGTCGGTGACTGGAACTTTGCTTTGCAGCATCGCGTAGCTGATGTTGAATGGTACATCTTCGCTTGCGCCGGTGATGGTGCTGACCGTGCCAAGTACAGGAGCACTGTTGGAGGCAGCAACCTGGAAGTAAACATCCACAGGTGTTGTGCTTTCAAGTGTTCCATCCCAAGCCACCAGGCTGAAGGCCTTCAAGCGACCCACTGCATCGGTTGCTGGTTTCCAGCGGAATGAATCTGCCGGATTGATGGTTTGAGGCGCAGACAATGGAGTTGCACATGAGGTGTCTGCGCCTGTGCACAGGCTGCCGCTGTAGATTGTCTTGACCTTGAACATCAAGCTCTTTGTGGGCAACGCTTCTTCTGAATCTGTTGCATTTGTGCGTTGTGAACCATCGAGAATGGTTGGGTCGCCGCGCAATTGATCATATGTGAATGCATAGACAGTATTCTTCACACCTGCCGTGAAGTCGCGCACATAGGTGAGGACTGGAGTTTGGTTGTTGGCAACCAGATCCAAAATCACCGAAACTTGTGTTGCTGAATCAGAGTAAGCAGCACCATCCCACGCACGCACCTTAAAGAGCACTTTGTCGTTGCCGGTGAGAGTTGGTGTTGGTGTCACCACGAAAGATTCGTTCGGTGAAATCAGGCTTGTTGCATCTGGTGTTGGTGTGGTTGTTGAGGACACCGTTGTGGCAGTCATGGTGGTGCTGCCCTTCTTGATTGTCGAGTTGGTGAGCTCGGTAATCACGAAGCTGATATAAGCGCTATCGGAATCGCTGGCGTTGGTCGCGGTCTTCAAATCATCGTAAGAGATTGTGACGGGCAAGCCCTGGCCGCGTGATCCAAGATCATATGTGTTGGATGCTGCCGCCAACACGGGCTGAGCATTTGAGCCGGTGTCGACCGTGACGCGCACTAATGCCACTTGAGGAGATGTCATACCGCTTGGATCAACAACAGTGACCTTGAATGCATCGAATGTTCCGAGCTGGTTCTTCGGCGCTTCCCAGTAGAAGTTGTTTGCGGTTGCAACATTGTTGGTGCCCGAAGGATACGAGCTCGCAGCACCCAGTGTGGCACCAAACTTGAGCGACTGACCTGTGACCAAACCTTCGATGTGGAAGACGAGCGTGTTCGTTGCGTTGTCGTCATCTGAAATATTCAACGCAGTTGCCAGGTCGCTGAATGCGATTGTCTTCACACCATTGCGTGATCCGCCGGTGAATGTGGCTGTGGTTGTGCCAATCACTGGAGTGATATTGGTTGCACTCACATTGGCCTTCACAATCACAGCCGTTGCGGTGTCGGCTGTGCCGTCGGTACCGGTGACACTGAATGCCGAGAGGCCAGTGCCACTTGCGTTTGCTGCAGGACGCCAGACCAAGCTTTCACCCGCAGCCACGGTTGGATAAGGCGTGCTGACAGTTGCAACTGCGGCGGCGTTGTTGACTGAAACTGTACCCGAGTTCACAGCGCTAATCTTGAAGCTTGGCACCTGACCATCGGAATCGCTGAGGCCGGTGAGTGTCTTCAAGGTGTCATAGCTGATGTAGATCGCACCGTTCTTGTTTGTGCCGGTGCTCAAGGTTACGTTGCCCGCGGTTGCAACCGCGCTTGACCAGGTTGGCGCCGAATTTGCGGAAGAGATTGTGACCTTAATATCCCATGTGCTCACACCATAGTCGGTGCCATCGCCCACGCGGACGGTCATGACAGTAAATTCACCAACGCCATTTGCTGGAGGCATCCAGTAAATATCGGTGATCGCGTTGGCGTTGCCCACAGTTGTGTTCTTCAAGATAGGCATGCTTGCGACAGCCAAGTTCGAAGTGATTTGTGTGCCGCCGTTTGTTGTGCCTTGATACAAGGTTCCTGCACCCGCACGTTCAATGCGGTACGAGAATGTTCCGGCTGCAGGCGCAGTTGTATAGTCTGGGTCAACAATTGTCATGAGGCTATTAATTGTTGAGTACGACCATGTGATTCCTGTGTTCTTCGCAGGAGCAGTCAAAGTGCTCTGTGCAGTGATGCTTGGCAGGTTGTTCACTGCCGTCACGTTCACAGTGATGATTTGTTCAGAGCTTTCCAAACCTTGATCATCCACAGCCTTGACTTTGAATGCTGAAATTGCGCCGTTGCTGTAAGCCGTTGGAGTCCAGTTCAGCATTTCAGCAACACTCAAGAGCGTTGTGCCAGCAACCACTGCCGAGCCACTCTTGGTCAATGTACCGTTGGCCGAATAGACGTTGGTGATCTTGTATTTCACTGGTCCAGCTTGATCATCCGATGTTACGGTTGCATTGCGCACCATGTCGTAGGTGATATTGAATGGAACATCTTCATATGCACCGTTGATAGCAGGGCCAGCAGCCAGAGTTGGTGCCTCGTTAGGACCTGTCACTTGGAAGTAAACATCCACGGGGTTGCTGCTTTCATCGGTGCCGTCGTAGGCAACGATACTGAACGCCTTCAAGCGGCCTGTGAGTCCGGTTGCGGGTTTCCAGTTGAAAGATGCATTGCTGCCCGTGGGTTCAATCAATTGATTTGCAACCAATGCTGTTGCGCATGTTGCATCTGTACCAGCGCACAGCGTACCGTTTGTTGAATAGATGCTCTTGACCTTGAACTTCAATGTTTGTGTGGGCAGAGCTTCCTCTGCATCGAACGCATCGCTGCGCGCTGGAGTTCCACCACTGCGCAAGCTGCTGTAGGTGAAGGCAAAGACTGTATCTTTGGTTGCACCCGTAAAGTCGCGGACGATGCTCAACACCGGAACAAGGTTGTTGTTGGCTGCAGTAAAGATTGCTCGCACTGAGCCAGAATTGCTTGTGTAGAGATCACCATCCCAAGCCTTCACTGTGAAGAGTGTTGCAGGGCTTGCGTTTGCCGCCGCCGAAGGAAGAATCAACAGCGATTCATCGGGCGAGATTATGTTTGTTGAATCAGGCACTCCAGGCTGACCACCGCTGATTGCGACGGCCGACAGAGTTGTGCTTCCCTTCTTCAACACAGCAGAAGTGATTGAGGTAATCACGAAGCGTTTGAGTGGGCTGTCGTCATCCACTGGTGCAAATTGAGTTGCCAGCTGGTTGTATGTCAGCGCAATTGGTGAGCCCTGCGCAAATGTTCCGAGATCCAAGTTACCTGCAGTCATGGTTGGCGCAGCGTTGGAACCGGTGACAGTCACATTCACTGTGCCGATATTGGCCGATGACATTGAACCGCCATCAATCACACTCACAGTAAATGCTGGGAATGTACCTGCTTGGTTGGCAGCTGGCTTCCACCACACACTCTTGCCATTTGTCACCGAGTAATTCGTTGAAGCGCTCCACACGGTCGCAGTTGCATCGCTTCCAGGAGTTGGAGTTGCATTCGATGAATTACCAATCTTCAGGCCTTGACCCGAGAGAGGTTGTTCAACTTTAATTGTAAGCGCAGTGCCTGCAGTTTCTGCATCTGCAATGCTCAAACCAGAAACCAAATCAGCAAACTTCACTTCAAACCATTGGTTGCGCAACGCTCCTGTGAGAGTTGCAGCAGCATTCAAGGTTGGTGCGCTGTTCACCGCATTTACAGAGCCAACCACTGTCACTGAGGTTGCCGTCTCTGCGGTACCGTCGGTTGCCTTGATGCTGAATGCTGTCACGCTTGCGCCGGTGGTTGAGCCAGGACGCCAGTAAAGTGTTTCACCTGGGCCGATGCTTGGAGGTGTTGCAGGTGTGCCACTGTAAGAGGTTCCCGAAATCAGAACCGAGCCCGTGGTGATGCTTGTCACTTTCAAGCGCAGAGTTTCGCCATCAGCGTCGCTTGGGCTTGTCAACGCTGCGAGCGTTTCATAGGTCACAGGCAACGCACCATTTTGGCTGGTTGCGCTTGGCAAGGTTACAGTTGTTGCACTCCATGTTGGAGTCGCATTGGCAGCAGAAATGGTGACAGTGATGTCGGTTGCGGTTGCAGCATAATCGGTACCGTCGTATGCGCGCAGGCGCATCACAGTGAAGGTACCAACGCCATTTTCAGGTGGCATCCAGTAGAGATTGCTTGTGGATGTTGTTCCGTTCGCACCCGAGTTCACAAGCATGGGCATGCTTGAAGTTGAGCTTTGCGAAGGCTGAATTCGGTTGGTTTCGCCGCTGAGGACTGAAGATCCGAGATAGAGTTTACCTGCTGGAACACTCTCAACACGGAACGAAACATTCGAGGCTGTTGTTGTGCCACCAGCAAAATCGTAGTCCTTCACCGTCATCAAGCCCCAGATATCTGCGTGGCTGATCGCCTTACCTGAATTTTTGCTGACACCGGTGAGTGGGTTTACGCTTTGAACAACGGGTAAGTTGTTGACCGAAGCAACATTCACTTTCACCGTCACTTCAGAGCTGCGGTTGCCCGAGTCATCAAGCAACTTCATCTTGAATGCGCTGATTGCGCCACCATTACTAATATTATTGCTGTAAGCGGCTGGAATCCAAGTGAGCACATCGCCAGGGCGAATCACAACCGCTGTCAACATCGGATTGCCCGTGAGCTCGGTTGCTCCCTTAAAGAGTTGGCCTCCCACCACAGCAGTGATTTCATAGCCAAGTGGTGTGCCTTGATCGTCTTGGCCTGGGAAGTTTGCAGCCAATGAATTGTAGGTGATGTTGTAGGGTAGATCTTCCGAGCCACCAGCGAAGTCGGCGGTGGAAGCAAATGTTGGCTTGCTGCCGACATTCACAACAACCGTTACAGGCGTATCACTTTCTGCAAGTGAGCTATCGAGTGCTACAACCGTAAATGCGTTCAATGCACCATTTGCATTAGCTGCAGGTGTCCACTTCCATTGATCCCCAGGAGCTAAGTCAGCACCTGCAGACAACGCTGCACCGCCATTCACTGCCAGCGAACCACTCAAGATTGATTTCACACGGAACTTGAGCGACGTGGTTGGCAATGCTTCTTCTGCATCATATGCGTTCGTGCGAGCCACTCCGTTGACCAGTCCACTGCGGAATTCGTTGTAGCTAAACACCAAGTTTCCACCTTCAGAAATTCCACTGAAGGGCTTCACATAAGTGAGAATGGGTTTCTGGTTGAAGGCTGTCAGATCCGCCTTGATTGTTGCGGTATTTGCTGGGTCTGTCGAGAACGATTCACCATCCCAAACCCGCACTTTGAAGAGCTCAGTTGCGCTTCCGGTGACCGTTGCAGTTGGGAAGACAACCACACTTTCGTTGGGCGCGATCAGTGCTGAAGTTGCCGGAGCCAAACCTGTACTTGCATCGTGAGTTGTCATGCTCACGGTGCCCTTCTTCAGAGTTGAGTTGCTGATGCTGGTCACCACAAAGGTCAGGAATGTGCTGTCATCATCACGAGGATCCAACGCAGTTGCGAGTTGTTGGTAGGTCACCGTGAGTGGAACACCTTGGGTTGATGAACCAAAGCTGTACACCTTGCTTGCGGCATTCATGTATGGAACAGCATTGGTTCCGCTGACAGGAATATAAACTGTTCCCATCTGCGCCGAGCTGAGGTTGCCAGTGTCGATTGCAGACACGCGGAAGGCTTCCATGGTGCCATCGCGGTTCGCAGGTGGCATCCAGAACACATACTTGGATGGCGTAATCACACGATTGCTGTTGTCGAGTGGGCTCGAGCTTGCCGCATTGTTCGTCGTGCCGATGCGAATTTCCTGACCAGCAACCATCTGCTCGATGCGCAACTTCATATTTGTGAAGCGGCTAGCCACAAGGACACTTGAATTTGCGTCTTCGAAGTCGAGAACTCCAAGGCCTTCGGCAATTTCCTGGAAGGTAAAGACTTTATAAGTATTTCGGGTTGTGCCTGTGCCCACGGTCCAAGTCGCGTTGATTGTCGGCGCCTGGTTCACACCCGACACGTTGACCCTCACCGTCACAGGATTTGCGTTATCAGCCACGTTGTCGGTTGCAACAATCTTGAATGCAGACAGCGGGCTACCAACAGCATCTGTGCCTGGTCGCCAGACAATGCTCTCGCCCGGACCAACGGATGGAGGTGTCGCGATTGTTCCCACGGTTGAATATGTGGTTCCGGCCACAGTCAGAGATCCTGAAGACAAGTTCGAGATCTTGAACTTCACGATATTGCCATCGGCGTCGGTTGGGCTGGTGGCGGCAAGCAGCGTGTCGTAGGTGATTGGCAATGCGCCGTTCTGACTTGTTCCTGTGCTCAAAGTAACGTTGTAGGTGTTTGTAACAATCGTATTCGACCAAACAGGAGCTGCGTTGCTGCTTGCGATGGTGACAAACACTTCGCGCACGGTTGCAGAATAATCGGTGCCATCGAATGCACGCACGCTCATCACCGAGAATGTTCCAGAACCATTGACTGGGGGTTTCCAGAACACATTGCTGGTGGTTGAGGTGTTATTTGCACCTGTCTTCACAATTCGCTTCATGTTTGCGAAGTCGGCGTATGAAGGCGTAATAACTTCACCCGAATTATTTGTTCCCAGATAGAGAACACCCGAGTTCACGCTTTCAATGCGGTAAGTGATATCGCCAGCAGTTGGGGTGCCACCGGTGTAATCAGCATCTGTCACGGGCAAAATATTTGCGAGTTGGTCGTAGCTCATCGCAATGCCAACATCTTTTGCCAACGGTCCAGTGATTGCATTGGCTCCGGTATTGGGGAAGGCACCCGCAGTGCCCATCACGGGCAGGTTATTCACAGCGGCAACGTTGATGCTGACCACTGGCGATGTTGCACTGTATGAACCTGCGTTGTCTTTCAGGCGGATGGTAAACGCTTGCAACAAACCACTGGTTAAAGATGGTGGCACCCAAGTGAGTGTGTCGGTGGGCAGAATGGTTGCTGGCAAGTTGCCCGCGCCGGCAGTCAATTCGGTTGCGCCTTTATAAAGCTTACCACCGCTGATAGCTGTGACTTCATAATTGAGTGGCGAAGCTTGGTCATCGGTGCCTGGGAAGTTGTTCGCAAGCAGCGCGTAGGTAATCTTGTAAGGAATGTCTTCAGCAGCTCCAGCGAAGTTGGTGGTTGACACAAACGAAGGCGCTACATTTGTTGCGGTCACTTCAACATTGACTGTGACAGATGATGCACTTTCCGCAGTGCCATCCCATGCCACAACCGAGAATGCAGGAATGGTTCCAACAACCGTGCCTGCTGGAGTCCACTTCCATTCTGCGCCCGGATCAATGGTGTCGCCCGCTGATGCAGCGTTGTAAGATGCGCCCACTTTCTTATAAAGAGTACCGTTGCCTGCGTTGATGCTCTTCACTTTGAACATCAACGATTGTGTTGTTGGAATATTTTCTTCCGCATCAAATGCGTTGGTACGTTCACTACCGCTGGTGTTGCTTGGGTTGCCACGGAAGTCGGCGTAGGTAAACAACAACTGACCACCTTGGTTCACACCAGTGAAATTCTTCACGTAGGTGAGCGTTGGCACTTGATTGTTGACCTTCAAGTCTGCCTTAATAATTCCAACATCTGTTGTTGCATCTGAATAGACTTCGCCATCAAAGACTCTCACTCGGAAGAGTTCAGTTGCATCACCAACTTTCGACACGGTTGGGAAGACAACAACACTTTCATTCGCCGCAATCACCGAAGTTCCAAGCGGCGTAATGCCATTGACCGGCGAAGTGGTGACCATTGAAACTGGCCCCTTCTTCAAGGACGCATCGGTCATCGAGGTAATGACGAACACCAAATAAGGACTGTCGGCATCACGAATATCGAACGTGTTCTTCAAGTTGTCGTAGGTCACCAGGAATGGAACACCTTGAGGCGTTGCACCATAATTGAAGGTGCGCGCAGCTGCATTCATGTAAGGCGCCGCATTGCTGCCTGTGACAGTGACCTTCACATCGGCCATGGTTGGGCTCGACAGGTTATCTGTGTCCACGGCAGTGACGCGGAATGCTGTGAATGTTCCAGTTAGTCCGGCAGGTGGCTTCCAGAACACATTCATTCCAAGGCCAATGATATTGCTAGTGCCATTAATCACCAGCGGCGATGCATCCTGTGCATTTGAGGTTGTGCCAATTCTAATTTCTTGGCCATCCACAAGCTGCTCGATGCGCAAACGCATGGTGTTGTAACGAGCTGGTACTGCGGTTGTGCTTGGTGCATCTTCAACATCAAGAACATTGAGACCAGATGCCATTTCAGCATAGGTGAGCATCTTATAATCATTGCGGTTGCCTGCGGTGGGGTGAGTCCACGCTGCATTGAGAGTTGGGATTTGTTTCACGGCCGAAACGTTAACTTTCACCGCCATTGAATTGGTTGACAAAGTTGTTTGGTCGTAAGCCTGAACAGTAAACGCTGCCAACGCTGCCGCATCTGAACCAACCGCGTTTGTTGCTGGGCTCCACACAACTGTTTCGTTTGGTTTCACATAGAGCGCTGTACCTGGAAGGGTTGTGTATGTTGTGCCACCCACCTTCAATGAACCACCGTCGATGGACGAGATCTTGAACCAGATCACATCGTCATCAGAGTCCGTTGCATTGGCTTTTGCTTTGAGGATGTCATACGTAATTGGCAATTGACCATTTTGTGATGTTCCAGAGGTGCCACCTTGGCCCATCGTGTGAGTCGAGTTCACAATCACTGGAGCAACATTTCCTGTATTCACGCTGATAGTTACAGTGGTTGCGGTTGCCGAATAATCAACTCCGTCGAATCCGCGGATTGTCATGACGACTTGAGTTCCAGAGGCGTTGTTTGCTGGAGTCCAGTAGACACTCGACAGTTTATCAGCCCCGTTGGCACCCGAGTTCACCAAGGTTGGCATCGATGCAGGAGTTGTGCTGACGGGAACAATTGCGGTGCCGCCATTGCTCTTGCGCAGGTCGCCTGAGTTCACTCCTTCGATGCGGAATGAGATATCAGATGCACTTGGGTCGCCATTTACGAAATCGTAATCCTTGAACTTGATTGCGGCAAAGATATCCGCATGGGTGATGGTGCGACCCGCATTCTTGGCCAGCGCTGGAGTCAGCGCAGTGTTGCTATTCAAGACGGGGATGTTGTTCACAGGCGCAACAATCACCTTAACCGTTTGTTCATTCGTTGTGCTTTCAACACCATCATCGTCAATGAGCTTGATCTTGAACGCCGAGATACCCAGACCTGTTGGTGAATTGGTGTACAGAGCTGGCACCCATGTCACGCTCTGACCAGGGCTCAAGTTAATGGGCAACGACACCGCATTTACAAGCTCATTGCCGTTCAAGTAGAGCTTGCCGTTTGCAGCAATCGTTTCGGTGATGCGATAACGCACTGGCCCTGCTTGATCATCGGTGGCTGGATATTTGCTTGCCAGCATTGCGTAGCTGATGTTGAACGGAACATCTTCGAACGCACCTGAAATATCTGGATTCGTTGCGTTGACAAACGCAGGCGCTGTATTGGGCGATGAATATTGGAAGTACACAGGCACAGTCGATGAACTTTCTGCGCTGCCATCAAATGCAACCACAGAGAACGCCAAGAGACGTCCAACGCTGTCGGTGGGTGGTACCCACTTCCAGTTGGTTCCTGGGTCGATTGTGTCGTTCACCGCAACCGCTTGAGGAGCTGCAGGCGAGCCAACCATCTTATACAAGGTTCCCGATGAGAAGCCTTTGATCTTGAATTTCAGAGTCGTGGTTGGAAGCGCTTCTTCAGGATCGAATGCATTGGTTCTTTCAACGCCTGGTGTTCCCGCTGGGTTGCCACGCAAATCACTGTAGCTGAACAAGAAGTCGTTGTTCTTGCTTCCACCGGTGAAGTCTTTCACGTAGGTCAATCCAGGAGCTTGGTTCACTGCTGTCAATGTCGCCTTGACGCTACCCTCGCCTGTTGTGGCGTCTGAATATGCCTCGCCGTCCCAAGCACGCACCGTGAAGAAGGTGACTGCGCCAGAAGCGTTTGCATTCGGATAGATAACCACGGTTTCGCCCAAGGAAATGATTGAGCTTGCCGCGGGAGCCGTCGTTGAACCAGCACCAATCGTATTGGCAGTGATGGCGCTTCCACCCTTCTTCAGAGTCGAGTTGTTGATGCTTGTCACAACCATATTCACAAGCGGGCTGTCGGTGTCGTCGAGGCCAAAGGCTGTCTTCAAGGTTGCATAGGTCACCACCAGCGGAGTTCCCTGAGGTGAGTTGCCGAAATTGTATTCACGAGTCACAGCCGACATGGTTGGCACAGAGTTGCTTCCCGACACTGTGACAAACACACTGGCAACCAAAGGTGTTGACGCATTTTGTGTATCAAGCGCAGTGAGTCGGAATGCCTCAATTGTTCCAGTCTTTCCTGCGGGAGGTAGCCAGAACAAGTTGCTGCCCACACCAAATATTTGGTTATTGTTTCCTGCGGAGACTTCAACTGAACCTGTGCTTGTTGCTCCAGTACCCACAGTCAGGCTCTGGCCGTTGACCATCTGTTCTACTTTCAAGCGCATGGTATCGAAACGATTTGCGCCGGACGCAGGAACATCTTCAAAGTCTGCAACATTCAAGTTGCTGACCAAGTCTGCAAAGCTGATCTTGATATACTTGTTACGAGTGTCACCCGCAGGTGCATAGGTCCAGCTTGCAGCAAGACTTGGAGCCTGATTGCTTGCCGAAACGTTTGCTTTCAGAACCAGAGCATTGCTCGATTCCGCAGTACCATCGAACGCCTTGACACTGAACGCTTGCAACGCAGATGCATCCACACCCGATGCATTCGCCGCGGGCATCCATGTCACCGTTTCTCCGGGTTTCACATACAATGCAGTTCCAGGCAGCGATGCGTATTCGGTTCCGCTGACTCGCAATTTACCCGTGGCAAGTGCGGTAATCTTGAACCAAATGACGTTTTCATCGCTATCGGTTGCACCCGATTTATCGAGCAGAGTTTGATAGGTCACAGGCAACTGACCATTTTGACTTGTGCCAGACGTACTTGTACCTGCCGCGCCCAACGTGAGCGCTGTTGTTGTAATTGTAGGCGCCGAGTTGCCAGGGGTGACTGTGATTGTCACATTGGTTGTTGATGCGGAATAATCAACTCCGTCGAACGCTCGAACTGTTACGACAATTTGCGAACCTTCAGCGTTCAGCGCTGGAGTCCAGTAAACGCTACTCAAGCGAGTTGAGCCATTTGCTCCGCTGTTCACAAGCATTGGCATGCTGCTTGTGTCACTGCTGACAATATTCAGAGCAACGTCGCCGCTCGACTTACGCAGCACGCCTGAACGCACGCTTTCGATGCGGTAAGAGATGTCTGACGCAGTTGGGTTACCACCCGCAAAATCGTTGTCGGTGTATTGCAGAGCGGCAAACAAGTCGGCGTGCGTGATCGACCTGCCGGTGTTCTTGGCAACCGCAGTGAGGGCGCTGTTGTTTGCGAGTGTTGGGATATCATTCACCGAAGCCACACTCACTCGCAGGTCAACAGGATCGCTTTCGAGTCCTTCGTTGTCGACAAGAACCATGGTGAACGGCTTGTAAAGCGGTGTGACTCCACCAGCTCCCGAGTTGACATTCGCTGCTGGTGTCCAAGTGATCACGTCGTTGGGCAACAAGGTCAGAGGCAACGATGCGCTTGTGATTGCCAAACCGTTGCGGCTCAGTGTTCCGTCTGCACCCGTGAGACTTGTGATGCGATATTTCAACACGGTTGTTGAATCGTCTGTTCCAGCGTAGTTCGAAGACAGCGTGCTGTAGCTGATGTTGAATGGAATATCTTCGTAAGCACCGGTGAGGAAGTTGGTGCTTGCGAACGAAGGTTTCACGTTTGGCGCTGAAACAATGAACTTCACTGTCTTGTCTGGGCTGCTTTCTGCACCCGCAGCATCCACAGCCACAATTCCGAAGCCATCAACAGCACCCAAGACGTTTGTTGGAGGCGTCCACGAGAACGAGTCGCCTGGATTGATGAGTGAATTAATTGCGATTGCACCCGTGGTTCCGCCCGTGCGCACCAGTGTACCGCTTTCAAGACGTGTGATCTTGAACTTCAAGGTCTTCGTGGGCAGTGCTTCTTCAGCGTCATAGGCATCGGTGCGTTGCAGGGTTGTTGTGTTTGTTGGATCGCCACGCAAGGTGTCGTAGGTGAAGTTAAACGCAGTGTTCTTTACAACTCCGTTGAACTCGCCGACGCGTGTCAAGGTTGGAATTTGGTTGAATGATGTGAGGTCTGCGGTCACCGTACCGACGGTGATTGAGTATTGTTCACCATCCCAAGCGCGCACTGTAAAGAGCGTGGTGCCGTTGCCCACTGCACTTGGAACTGGGTACACAACAACGCTTTCATTTGGAGCAATAATAGATGCGTTTGCTGGCAGCGGCGCAGTGATGGGTGCCGTTGAACCCGTGACGCTGGTTGGAATCAACGTGGTTGAACCCTTGACCAACGAAGCGTTAGGAGCAGAAGTCAACACCAAAGGCCGGTAGGTGTTGTCAACATCGCTCACGTTCAAAGCAGAGCTCAATTGTGCATAAGTCAACGAAATTGGGCGCGCTTGTGGTGTGCTGCCCAAGCTGTAAGTCTTCGCAGCGTCGTTGTCGATCTTGGGTGCCGCATTTGCACCTGTCACAGTGACACTCACTGTTGAAGTCATTGGGCTTGATGCGCCGTTGGAGTCGACAGCAGCAACAACAAACGCTTCGAAATCGCCAGTGCGGTTTGCCGGCGGCATCCAGAAGACGTTGGTGCCAACACTGATCTGACGGTTTGCATCGCTCAGCAAAATTGCTTCGGAAGCGTTGTTGGATGTACCGACACGAATTTCTGTACCCGCTCCACCCTGCTCGATGCGGAGCTTCATCACATTGTAGCTTGGTGAATTTGGATCAATATCTTCTGCATCTGTGAGTGCCAAATCAGCGGCCAAAGTTGCGAAGCTGACCTTGAAGTACTGATTGCGCAGACCACTTGTGTAGAGCTTGGTTACATTTGTAATTCCAGGCGCCTGATTGATGGCCGAGACATTCGCGCTGTAAGCAACCGCAGCCGAAGTGTTTGCTCCATCGAATGCTCTAACAGTGAACGCTGCCTTCGCGCTTCCTGAAACATTGGTCGCAGGACGCCAAACAAATGATTCACCTGCACCAATTGTCAATTCACTGCCAGAAGTTGTGGGCAAGTTCGCTGCGGTGTAAGTGGTATTGCCAACAACCACAGAGCCCGATTGCAGCGACATAATCTTGAAAGTCACAACACTGCCGTCTGGGTCTACTGCACCCGAAGTGGAAAGCAAAGTGTTGTAAGAAACTGGCAATGCACCATTTTGGGTTGTACCCGAAGTGCCGGCCGCTGTACCCAATGTCACAGCCGTGTTGACCACCGTTGGGTTCGAGTTACCAGGTTGAACATTAATGCGAACTTCTTGAGTTGTTGCCGCATATTCTGTGCCGTCGTATGCACGTACTGTCATGACCAAGAAATTGCCTTCGCCATTGAGCGGAGGAGTCCAGTTGAGGTCACTGACCGTGTTAATACCATCTGCTCCTGAAGCAACCACCTGTGGCATGCTGACCGCTGGATTAACAACTGTTCCTGTGTTGCTTGCGCCCAAGCGCAAGGTTCCTGAGCCAACTGTTTCAATGCGGTATGAAACAGTGTCACCATCGATATCGGTGGTTGGAATCGCCGCTGCGATATTCGCATAAGTAATGCCCTGGCCACCAGCTTTGTTCTTGGTGGTTTGCGCAAGCGTTGTCGCACTGCCGTAGGTGGGTGCGTCGTTGATTGCAGCCAAAGTCGATTCAACATCTTTGCTTGCAACGCTCACTGAATTATCAGCATCAACCAATTTCAAGGTGAATAGCTTGAAGCGGGTGCCAGCGTTGCCTGAATTTGCATTCGCAGCAGGAGTCCAAATCAAGTAGTCGCCTGGGTAAACAACCACAGGAGTTGTTGCCAAGCTTGCTGAGGTTACGGCTGAGCCATTCTTACTCAATGTGCCTACTGCACTGGTGAGGTCTGCAACCTTGTATCCCAACACGCTTGTGCGATCATCCAAGCCCGGATACGCAGTTGCAAGCATTGAGTAAGTAATCACATAAGGTACGTCTTCCTTCGCACCCGACAAGAATGTGTTCGTTAAGAACGTTGGCGGCTGATTGGAATCGACGTAGTTGAAATAAACAGGAATCGATTGCACGCTTTCGGTTGTTCCATCGAAAGCAACAACGCTAAACGCATTCAAACGGCCCATCGCGTTGTTTGCAGGGCTCCATGAGAATTGTTCGCTTGGCGAAATCAAATCACCAACACTCAAGCTGCCCAAAGTTCCGCCTGCGGTCCGAGTCAATGTACCACTGGTGATTGCCTTGACCTTGAACTTCAGAGTTTTGGTTGGCAGTGCTTCTTCTGCATCCGATGCATCTGTGCGTTGTGTACCATCGGTAATCGCAGGGTCACCGCGCAAATCATCATAGCTGAATGTACTTGCAATGTTCTTCACGCCACCGCTGAAGTCGCGCACGCGCGTCAACACTGGAGCTTGGTTTACAGCGGCGATAGTAACACGCACAGTTGCTTCATTTGCCGAGTATTGGACACCGTCCCAAGCACGCACTTTGAACACTGCATACTGACCAATCAAGTTGTAGCTGGGCAAGTAGCTCAGGGTTTCATAGGTCATCAGTTGGTTATCAGAGTTAGGTAGAGTGGTTGGTGTCCAGCTAACCGCTTGCAGTGCGGTACCACCCTTCATCAGCGAACCATTAGAGATATTAGTAAATACCAGGGTGACGTTTGAACTATCGGTGTCGGCCACGCTCAAGTCTGTCTTCAAGGTATTGAACGACAGAGTGAACTGATTGTTTTGAGTAGCGCCGGTATAATCCTTAGTTATTGCTGCAATGGTTGGAGCCAAATTGCTGCCGGTGATGGCCGCTTTCACCGTTGCATAGGTTGGGCTCAACAAGCCACCCGCATCCACAACAACCACAGTGAATGCATCGATGGTTGTTTCAGAAGCTTCGGTTGGAGGCATCCAGAAGAGTTTCGCATTGGTTGCATCAACCACATCGTTGCTACCCGCAGCCCATGCTGTTGCACTTGCATATGTTGATGCAGATGTACCAATCTTCACTGTACCGTTGCTTACGCCAGTGATCTTCAATTTAATGTTGTTGTAGCGGGTGCTGATTGGATCTGCAGGAATAACAGATTCGAGGTCGCTGACGTTCAAGTTCAATGCCAGTTCGCTCAGCGTCTTTTCAAGAGCCGTGTTGCGGGTCACAGGGTAAGTTGGGTTCGCAGCCAACGATGGAGCCTGATTTTCGGAGCTGACATTGACTTTGATAAGAGCTTCAGTGGCAGATGAAAGAGCACCATCATTTGCCTTGATGCGGAATGCACTCAGCGCACTTGCGCCTGTACCAGTTGCGTTCGCAGCAGGACGCCAAACCAGCGAGCCTCCCACAGGGATGGTGACAGGCGAAGCGAGTGCGCCAGTGGTGCTATAAGAAGTTCCACCGACAGTGAACGAGCCACTTTCAAGATAAGTCACTTGGAAGGTCACAACGTTGTCGTCTACATCAGCGGCTGCTGTTTTACTCAACAACTCAATACTGTTGGCAGCGGTGTCTGGGTCAACCACATTCACTGCCGTCTTCAAGGTTGCGTAAGAGATGGTCAGTCCACCAGATACGTTCTTGGTTGTGCTGGGCAACGAGGAAATTGCACCGTAAGTTGGCGCGTCATTCACGCTTGTCACCAACAATTGAACGGTCTTGGCAGCTGCACTGAGTGCGCCATCACCGTCTTTAAGTTTCACGCTAACCACATCTTGAGTTGCAGTTGCGTCGTTCAAGACAGGTGAGTAGATGATGCTTTCGCCCGGACCAATGTCGATAGGCAGATCTGCGTTTGTCAGCGCAGCTGTCACACGATTACCCGCTCCATTAAAGTATTGGCGCGAGTACGAAGCTGCGGCATTAGAAAGAGCAATGACTTGATATTTCAGCACACCCGTTTCGTTATCGCTACCCGGATAATTTGCCATGAGAGCGTTGTAGCTAATCACATATGGGGTATCTTCAGCACCGCCTGCGAGCGCGGTACCAGCGGCAGTAAAGGTTGGAATTGAGTTCACTTTACCAGCGACAAAGTTCACATCAACGCTGTTCACGCTTTCAAGTGGACTACCGCTTGCATTTTCTTGATAAGCCTTAATTGAGAAGCCTTTAAAGCGGCCATAAATTCCGGCCGTTGGAGTAATCACAAATGTCTCGCCGCTGGCAATCAAAGATTTGCTCAAGCTGCTCAGATCCATCGTTTCTGCAGTGCCCGAAGTTCTTTGGATTGTTCCACTGCCACCCAATGCTGTGATTCTAAATTTCACTGGATACGTGCTGTTCGCATCGGGGCTCACGACGTCGCTCTTGAGCTTCAGGTCATCATAAGTAAATGTGAACGCCTGCGCCTGAGTCAGGCCAGTGAAATCAGCCACACTGCTTATAGCTGGGACAGTGTAAGTCGGAGCAAAGTTTACACTGACTCGAACGTTGTTGGAGAAGTCGACACCGTCGTAGCCACGCACCTGGAAGATTTCGGTGAGGCCAACCGTTGCTGCGTCAGGGATAAAGGTCAATGTCTCGCCAACCAGCAAGCGTGTGCTTGAAACAGGTGTTGGGGTTTGGTTTGGCGCTGTTGCATGCGCTGTGACAAGGGTTGCGCCGTTAAACAGCTGACCAGCACTAATATTGGTAATGACAAACATCTTGGTTGCGGAATCCGCATCGGCCAATGTTAATGCGGATGCCAAAGTTCCGTAGCTGATTGTGTAAGCTTGTTTTTGTTTGCCGGCCGACAATGTTGCTGTTGAAACAGCCACTGTTGGTGGTGCGTTGTTGCCCGACACCGAGACAGTCACGGTTGCAATTTGCGATGAGCCCAAACCGTCTTTGTCTTGCACGCTCACTTTGAAGGCACTGATGATACCTGTGACGTTGTTGCCGGCGCTGTATGAGATTGTCTCTGTTGCATCGAAGGTGCTACCCACACTCAACTGGGTGCCACCCTTACTGATACTGCCGTTGAGAATATCTTCGATGCGGAACTTCATACCGGCGTTGTAGGCCTTGGGCGAAACTCCTGTCACATCTTCAAAGTCACTCACAGCCAACTTATCGGCCAAGTCAGTAAAGCTAATCGACAGTGCTGTATTGCGGGTTGCGTTGTAAGAAGCAGCCAAACTCATGCTTGGAGCTTGATTAACGGCATCCACCTTCACCTTCACTGCAGCTTCGGCACTTGAGCTCACCAAACTGTCGAAGGCCTTGAAGCGGAACGCTGCCAATGTTGGAGTTGCTCCACTGCTGATTGCATTGACAGCGGGTGTCCAAACCACGCTCTCGCCTGGGTCAAGAACAATTGGAGTTGCAATCACACCTGGAACAGACAAGTCTGTTGAAACATAAGCCGTGCCAGCAACATTCATTCGAGTCACCGTCAGCTTACCAGAGTCAAGCTGAGTGATTTGAATCTTCACTGTAGTGCCGTCAGCATCATCTGCTCCCGAGAGTGTCTTCAGAGTTTCATACGTCACAGTCAGAGGAACATTCTGTTTGGTGCCTGTAGT
>RGDM01000055.1 GCA_009918675.1 bacterium | reverse complement strand
TTTGGCACACTCCTCACCAGCACGCCGCTCGCGGATAAGTACTCAAAGCCAAGCCGCGAGTAGAAGCCCATCCGCTTGGTTGAGGCATCAAACCCGACCGAGAACGGATGGAGGAACTGGCCTCAATCTTTGTTTAATTGCGAACCAGCGGACGGAATTCGAACCAAATAAAATACCCCCTCTGCAAGGAGTGCCGGAAAATGCCAGAGATCCCAGCGAAGTTGGTCCGGAAGCGACCATGAAAACGAACTACAAAAATCGCTCCTAGTAGTAGCTCGCCAGCGATTCCATATGCGATTGCAATTTCGTGGATCTTCCGGAGGGGAATAAAAAATGTAAACAGACCTTGGAAAATGACAGCCCGCTGAAACCAGCAGGCAGAACTCTCAAGCTTGCAGAACGCCAAAATGGATGCTTGTCTTTTTGTTGACTCCGGTAGCTGCTCGTCTGTTGTTGCATCCACAATTTCTAACGAAGAATTTCATTCGTATTGACGAAGTGCTCTTTGGTAAACGGCCCAAAGTTCTTCGCTGCTTCTGACGTGTTGATTTTTGTATCGCTGCGGTGGCAGCGACGCCCAAACGTAGCTCAGCGATAAAACGGCCGCATTGAAGTTTGCGCGATGTTGTGAAAATTTGACGCGTTCATAGGTCGCTCCGCTGTTACGTTTGATTAAATACACCGCGGCGCGATCTTGGTTGGCTGGTGAGAAATCTTTAAGTCTGAGGGCCTGGCGAGCCTCATCCCAAGAGTTAGATAAAAATTGATAACGACCTGCGGCATCTGAGCCAACTCCCGAAGTTCCCCAAGGCGATGCGCGCCAGATCCTGGGATGATCGGAAAAATCTGAAAACGGCGTTCCTCCGTATACAACATCGTATCGACCGTCGGTGCCTTCAGCAAAAGCGATGACGTCCAGAAAAGCGCGCACAGGCACCGGAAGGTCGGTGGCAGTCACCACCCCAACAACGGCGCTTGAAGTTGGCTTGGAGCTCGCAAGAACCTCGGATTCATCACTTCGAGAAGCGTCACCGGACTCCTTATTAATGCTTCTGCAACCCGCAAAAATCACCACTGTCCAAAGAGTCACGGAAATGCGAAAAGATTTGCAAAAGCTGAGTCGACTCATCGACGATATATCCTCAAATTGGGGTGAAAGGGTTAAAAACAAACGACCTATCATTATCGGGTTTTTGCCCGATTTTCTTGAATTCTTGGAATTTTCTCGAATAAACGGATGGTTATCTCAACAAAAAAATTTCAAGAGACTGGCACTCCTTTTGTCTTCTGGCGACCAGAATTGGTATTTTGAAAAAGGCATCAAAGCTCCGCATAAATTTCGCGGTAAGAAGAAACAACCTCTGCCCTTGCGGATATTTTCTCGAGATCGACACTCTCGAGAGTGGCCCATTGATGACCTGAAAAATTTCCCGGCCCTGAGGAATAAGATCTGAAAACCTGTTCGGGAGTGAGTTCATCGTCAAAGGAGGTCTGCAAGCTTCCGTCGTTCAATTCAAGAAGGAAGGGAGACCGCGACTGATGTCGAACAAAACGCCGACCAAAGCAAACGTGGGGTTATGCAGGCTGATAGGTGGAATTTTTTTTTTAAGTGTCGAGCAAATTCGGGCCTAATTCTTCCTAAGCCGTGAAAAAAACTTCGAATCTTGAAGCGATCTTCTTGTTCAAGTAGTATCATGGCAAATAAACGCAGACGATTGGCAAGCTCGCATGGGTGGCTCAAAAATGAAGTTATTTTTAACAAATCGGTTGGTAGGCTTTTGCTTTATAAGCGCGTGCGTTGGCGCATTGTCAGTGAGCATCGTTGCATGCAAATCACGCCTCTTCAACAAGTCCGATGCCAAAGCTGCAAAACCAGAAGAGCAATACTCCTTGGGTATCTCGCCAGAAGAGTACGAGCTGATGCGACAAAATAACCTCTCGACCAAATTTGCCGATTGCGCAGCGGAGCTGGGTTCTTTGCCCGATTTCAGCTGCGGCGAAAACGATCTGGACGTCACGCCCGATCGGCGGACACCCGAAGTTGTTGACAAACCCTACACCCGTTCGATTGAGCATTTTGTCGGCCACATCGGTGCAAGTCCAGGCTCGAACTACGAGGTCCTGCAAAACGAGGGAATCTGTGAAAACCCCGCTCAACTCGGTCGTAGAACTTATTGCTACCCGAACAGCCGTGTGGGTACACTGCCATCGTTTGACAGAGCTGGAAAGCTGATACCTCATGTGAAGACGGGCTTCATTTGTCGCCGCTATTCGACACTCCCGAAGCAGCCATTCATTGGCTACAGCGACATTGCGGTCGTTCAGACGAACATTAAAACTGGCAGAACATGTTTTTACCAATACCTGCAAACTTCTTCAAATGAGAAGATCCCAAGTCCTTTTAAATGGCAAAGCTTGGAGAACCTCAAAAGCTCAAATGCAACCAAGGTTGCTGAGGGAACGGCAGAGATCCAACTTGGAAGCAACTTTTTCTTCCCCGGTAGCACAGGTTGCACAGGTTGCCATGATTCGGACCCTGTTATTCATACACGTCATGTGGAGGCAGTCATCATCGATGGAAAAGAGGTGGGTCGCCCGATTTTGCCTAAAATCCATTGGGGTCTGAAGTCGAATTATCAATTGATCAACTACCCCACTTCGAATACCTCGAGGCACGTCATGGTCAAAAAAGACCCGAGGATCAACGATGGTCGCGACTCCTGCACATCTTGCCATAAGATGGGCACAAACACCTGCAGCCACATGCTAAACGAAACTCGATTTGCGCAGTATTTTGGCGAATTCCTTGATGACCACAAGAAATTGTCCAAAAGCAGGCTGGATAATGGTTTGGCCGCACTCAAGGCCTGCTGCACACAACTCTCGTTTAAAACCGAATTCACAGCACAGACGTCAACCCAAGTGCAAGTCACCTGCCAAGTCGAGAGTCTTCCTAAACCTGTCCCACCCACAAGTGACCCGGCAGATACAACTCAGGTGAATATGGACTGACCCACGCGGGACATAAATTGGCCAGCTCTTCCACTTAGGGGAGAGCTGTCAAAACATCTTCGTAAAATGCGCCGAACCTGAGTTCAGGGTCGGCGATTTGAATTTCAAGAACCCAACGATCGGGAGTCGGAGTTGCATCGCACGATGCGAGATCACCCTGCCAGTGAATTCGATGTGGGAAATCAGCAACCCGATGGCCGCGCACGTAGTTTGGAATCGATCGCCATCCTTTGTCGACAGCCAATTGGCTTGCAAAGGCATACAATTGCTCACCGCTCAGCTTTTGTTCGCGCCACACGCGTTCGGTTTCCGAAAATATCTTTTTCACATCCTGCGAAATCCGGAGATATTCATCGTTCGGCCCACCCACAAGAATCGTCGTTCCAGCATCACCTTCATGACCCAGAAAAACCGGTCCGACATCAACTGTAACGATGTCGACCTCATTGAGAACCGCTTCCAATTCAAGAGGATCCTCATAACCAAAGATGGTGTTCTTTCCAAAACGCACAAATGTCTGATGCCAAAGTTTCGTTGCGCCCAATGAGGTCATTATTGAATTACATAGCTTGATGGCGTCCCGACAAGTGGTACCAGGCCGGAGCTGTTGGGCGAAAAGTTGCAAGGATTCCTGGGTCAATTTTCGTGATCTGTGAAAGGATTCCAGATTGAAATTTTCCCCGACGGCATCATACAGTGGATTCATCAATATCCTCCAATCATTTGTTCCAAAGATACCCATGACAACCGTGCTGCGAAGGTTTTACAGTAGATCTGTCAAACAGGCTTTTTTCCGAGGCAACGGATCGGATGATAAAAAAACACTGAATCGGGATTTTTCCTAAGCTCGTCAAAGGTCGAAATCAGCTCAGTCTCGGAGGGCACAAAACCAGCTTTTTCAGGCGACTTGAGCATCGCGGGCAATGCGCTGAGCATCAGAGCTTGCCAATAGTTGAGCATATCTTCGCGTTCTTTGGGTTTGTGGGCTGCGAAAAAAAACACGATTGGCTGAGCTTGGACTTCCACAAAGCCCGCTTTGAGCAACATGTGAGGCAGTTGTAAACCGATGTCGGGATTCCCCTGGAACCCGCGCTGGAACTTGTTAATGGTCTGCCAATATTTTTCAAAGACAGGCAGGCTCGGAAAAATCTGCAAGCTGGAATTGAACACCTCGGTGATCCAAACAACTCCCCCAGGTTTCAAAAGGCGAAACGCTTCGCGGACAATCTCTTCCGGGCGACTGGCATGCTCAAGTATCCAACACAGATAAGCAAGGTCAAAGGTTTCTGAACTCAGCCCAGTCTTTGCTGCGTCAGCGCATAAAAGATTCACCTGACCTTGATCAATTTTTTGCCCCAACAGGGATCGTGCAGCGCTCAGCTGCACTTGGGAGTTGTCCACGCAAACGAGCTGGATGGTTGGGTCAACTCCGCACAGAAGACGGGTTTGTGCACCAACACCACAGCCCAGTTCAATGACCTTGTCGTGCGGTTTTGGCAGGGGGCCGGTATAAAAAATCGACGGAGCAAGAAAATCAGATTGCTCAAGGAGGCGTTGATGTTCGGTGGCCGTAAAACCGTGGAGATAGTTGGCTGCCTCGATCTCTTCGGAGTGATTTTTGCCTTCTGCATCAAAGCCCATGGGGTGCCCCCTAACAGTGACTCACAGTTGATGAAAAGTTCGCGGGGCAAATTCGAACCTGCTCCGCGAGTCGCTGGGGCAGGGCCTATCATGAGAACTGAGTGGAAAACAAATTCACTGGTCCATTTCATCCTGGCGTGTTGAAGGCCAAAGACGCAACAAGAGAATCGTCTTCATTTTCGGCATCCATCCGCTTGCTGAGCATTTCATGATAGATGGGTCCCGGCGCATGTGAGCCAGAGACTTTCGCCACTGTAATCTGCTGATTTGCAATCAAGAAGCATTCAATTTTTGAAAGCAACTCTCCTTTGGTTATCGACACTCTCCAACTGAAACGACTCACCCGTGTCATGCAACGCCCGAATAGCCTGAAGTGATTCGGTTTTCAGCCAATGACAAGCACTTCCCCCCAAGCTCGCTAGCCACAATCTCTTGCTCTTGCCCAACCTCAGGTACATGTCCACTGCGTACTGACATAATCGCCTGGGAGATAACCCCTGATATTTTCACTTGGTAATTCCACAGCCTCAGTTTTTTGAGTTAAATTCCGAAATTTCCAATAACGGGAGGTGGTTTGTGAGATATTTTTATCTGCTTTCACTCATGATTTTGTGTTCGCCGTGCGCACGTGCAGACGAATCTGAATCGCCTTTGAACCCATATGAACTTGTTGATTTAGAATCTGAAGTGAATGTGAAGATCAAAACCTCTTATGAGGCAACGAAACATCTGTTCTCAGGTACTGATGCTAAGAGTGAACATCTGAGCGAGGAGGTGCAAGTTTCCGAGTGTTCGGAAACATCAACTTGCCAATAACATTTAATTACAACTTCTCAAGGCAAAACGTTTTTGAGCTCCTACGTTTGCTCATTGGGGTGCGCTCGTTCAGGCCCAGTGCGACTGGTCAGAACTTAGATCTGGCAAAAGATCGGGTCGTAAATTCTCGCAATCGCATTCCACAGGCGGATTTCATACGTCCACTTCATCGTGGGCGGATCGATGTTTTTTTTTCAGAAATCCGGCTATGATATTATCGGCAAGAAATTGATTTCAGGTGGGCAAAGTCTAATTCCTGTTGGTGAGCAGCACGGAAAAATTCCTAGCTCCCGTGCAATAGCTTTGTCGAGAATAGATCAGTGGGTCAATTTGAACGGGAACCATTTGATGAAGCGAAAGCTCAACAGAACGCAAACGCTTGTTTCTTCAGCGGACGGCTCTCGCAGCGAGCAAAGCGTTGAATACTTGTACCAAAGATCAATCACTCAAGTACTATTTATGATCACGTTTCTCTGCACAACCCTGGTTGGCTGCATGCATCAAATCTCGGTTCAATCGGAGCCTTCTGGCGCCGATGTGTGGTTGCTCAATGCGCGCGGCCCTCAACGAATCCTGCTTGGAAAAACCCCACTGTCTGGAAAAAGCCTCTCTCCCACAGGTGCCGCTGTCTTAGAAGTTGAAAAGCAAGGTTTCCTAGCAAAGCAAATTGCCATGGTTCTTCTTCCTGGAGCAAACCTGTCGATTGCAACTCGGCTTCAACCGGTGACAGCCGACTACCTTTCCGAAAAGAGCCGCCGCGACTTCACCGAAACACTCAGCAAAATTTCTACTGAGATGAGCAAGCTACAAACAGTGATAGGCACGCGCATTCCGGAGATCCTCGGGTTGCAGGCTCTCATCATCGAGCGAAAGAAAGAGGAAGTTCTTCAGCAGGAAAAAAAAATGAAAGATGCATGGACCGCAGTAAGCAGCTTTCACATGCTTATGGGAGACTTTTTTGTTTCCGAGGGAAATACGAGCGAGGCGCGAATTCGCTTTCAACGGGCATTAAAAATCGACCCACAAAACGCAGAGTTGAAAAAAAAAATACAGAGTCTTTCCGGTGTTCCGGCCTCAAAAGCCTCTTCGCCAACGCCAATTTCAGCGCCTCCCCAAGACGCAGCTGGCAATACAAAAACTCAAGATCCGGCTGAGGGTGCGAAGTGAAAACACTGCTGTTCAATCTTTCGGCTTCAATTCTGAATTCATCAATCGCCTCAGCAGCAACGATTCATAAGGTCGACGTCGCTGGATACCTTGCAAGCTTTTCAACTTCTTTAGGCAGCAGCGACAAAAGAGTTTTTTCGCCCTTGGGAATGCAATTGACCTACAATTACCGCCCAGACATGAGTTTATCGGGTTTTGGCAATTACTCGATGTTAAGCTCAGGCAAAGGAATTCTCTTGCAAGGAATTTCAGGTGGAGTCAATTATGCGATTTGGGGCGGACAAACTCAAACTCACATTTTCACGAATAACACCGTTTTTTTGTACAGCTTTCCGATCCGAATCGGCATCTATGCTGGTGCCACATTGCGCAGTTACGATTTCAATTCTCTCAATACATCAGCGCGGCGATTCTCACTTCTGCAAACTGTTCCAGACACAGGACTTCTGCTTGGAATTGAACCCGGAATAAATATAGAAGGCGTTGTCTTCGGTCGCTTTTATTACACAGCGCAAACCGCTTATGTTCTTCCTTATTTCATCTCAAATTCAAAGCAATCTGGACGAATCATTTCACTCTCAGCAGGCTTTGGTGCCTCGCTTTGAGTGTCTTCGAGTCTTGCCTAACCACCTATCGTAGTGCCCAAATCCACGAAAACGTTGGACCTTGATCCAGTCACTTTATGGCAGCTGGAAGCGAAATGGTTGGCGACGATGGATCATATTTCAATGCAGTGTAAACACGATGATCTTGCCGGTAAAGAGGATAACTAGCATTCCCGGTCCCGGAAAAGTTAATATATCCCATATTGCTACCAATATTCCAGCTTGCGCTCGAGTTGTAAGCAACTCGAGTTCCATTGATCCATGTTGCAAGTGCATTTCCATTTCGTGATGACGCCCAGTGAACCCATTGGCCAAAAGGTACAGTTCCGGCAGGCGCAGAAATGCTTGGGCCCGAGGTCCAGCCATACCAACCCAAGCTTCCATCAGAGGCTGCCTGAATTCCCCACCAGTATAGGCCCCCACCATCAGCGGAAGCAATAAATTGAAATCCTGAACCCGGAGTGGCCCAAACCCACCCTTCTGCTGTCCACTGAGTCTGCAAATACCAATGAAGCCCATTAGAACCCGAAACCCTAATGGAGTCTGAACTTGAATTTCCGGCTAATCCTGACCCGCTATAAAATTTCGACCTTACATTGCTAATGGTGAAACTGCCATTCGCAGAAATTGTCATTCCGGCACCTGAAATATCTTCTGTCGATGAAGTTGAGAACGGCATCGCGAGAATTAAATTCGCCGCCAATGGATCGCTACCAGAGCCTTTTTCCCTTAAATAAATATCAATGGTGTTACCAATAAATTCGTAATTACCCGCACTCGAACCGCTGTAGCAATATTCATTTTTATACATGTATGGTAATATCTGAAAGCTGTATGTCATCGCTCCAGACTGACCGCACCAGTCTGAACACCAACTTCCTGAACCTGCAGTTCGATAGGTATACGATCCCAGTTGGAACTGATACGTCGGATAAGAATTGCTTGGATAACGGTAACGTCCCCATTGCCTGCACACAGGGCTGCTATTCTCCTCATGGACAACACTCGGCCAGGATCCCGATGGAAGATAATTCGCAATCGTAGCAGCACCATTCAGCAGGGTTAAGTTAATATTTGCTTGCGAAGAGCTCAAAAACATCGAGCTGGCTTTTAGAGTGTATGTTTCGCCGTCCATTTTAAACAAATATTCGCTGTCGCCACCCTGCGAAGCAGAAGATCTTGCGATACGAAAAGTCGAGAGCACAAAATCGTTTGACCCCGCAGTCCCACTGTCAATATCAACACGAAAACCGCTTCTTGAATTCGTTTGTTTGACCCAGCGAGTCCATCCGCCACCGTCGGTCGAGTTGTCGCAATAGAGCTGTTGCGCAGTGCCATTCACATTGATCCAATAAAGTCCGGATGCAGCGCTCGGAGTCGCAGACTTAATTTGCTTACAGCTGTAAGCGGGATTGCTGGAGCTCGCTCCATAAGCAGCTTGCAGAGTAAATGTTCGTGAACCTGAATTTCCAACATTCCCTACTGCATCGGTTTGTCTAACGTAGACTGATTTACTTCCAAACCCGGAATTCAAAGCAAAACTTGCAAACGAAAAAGATCCACCGGAACAAGTCGTCGTCTGACCTGAATTTACATCACCCATAAGAACAACGCTCAGGCCGCTCTCACAGGTTCCCGTCAAAGCCGTAGAAACGTTTTGATTACCAAAAGAACTTCCGTTGGCAGGTGAAGTGATCGATAACGCAGGAGCGGAATTGTCGACGGTTATGATGGCGCTGGTCGTCGAGGCCAATGAAAAATTTCCCGCCGGATCTGAGGCAACAAGTGCCGGAACAGTAAAGCTAAAAGTTCCATCTCCTGTACAATTTGTAATATTCACCGTGGAAGGTAGAGTTGAATTTGCCACGATGGACTTCGTGCAAGAAGCTGTACCTGTTGACTGAACTGCGACATCCGACAGAGAAACTACGGCAATTCCATTGGAATCTGAGTAGGAGACCGTGTAGGAAATTGTTGAAGATGCGTTTGCTCCTGAAGCACTTGGCGCACTCACGACAACCAATGGGGCAACAGTGTCTTTGATAAATGTTCTCGAAGCAGAACTCACTTGGCCTGTGGCATCAACGGATGTTGCTAAGAAAGTTTTGCTACCATCGGAGCCAGCGAGCTGAATGGGAATTTGAAATATGCCCGCTCCCGAGCATATTCCCGTTACCGAAGGCTGACTGAGGTCTGTGCTGCTAATCACGACTGTGAGCCCAGCCGTGCATGTTCCCTCTAAATTAAACGAGGCAGCATTCTTCAAGGCGTTGTTCAAAGGTGAGGTAAACGAAAGAGTTGGAGGTGACGCAACAACGGCAAATGTTGCGCTTGCAGAAGAACAGTCGGTGATGCTGTGGTGCCGTTTGTGACTGCAACGGTGCAGCTCACTCCGCCCGTGTAGGTGGTGTTCACATTGGTTTGCAGCAGATTCACAGTGCTGGAGCCTGTGATGGTGATTGGGAAACTCACACTGCCCGAGGCCGTGATTGCGGTTGCCGTAGGCGAGCCAATGCTCACCACAGGTGCTGTGAGATCCGCTGTGCCTGAAAGTGTTCCTGAGCTTATATTGCCAGCTGCGTCGGTCACTGTGGCGCTCATTGCAAATGTTCCGCCTGTGTACACTTGCACAGTGGGTGTTGCCGTTCCGCTGGCGTTCAATGTTCCTGTCGCTCCACTTTTCACTTCGCAGTTCGAAGTGCAGCTGAAGGTATAGGACAAGCCTGATGCGCTCGCACCGCTGCTCACAGAGACATTCACAGGCGAAGCGTTTTCAGAAATTGAAATGAATGTGTCTGCCAAGGCTGTCATGCTCAGTGTCGGTGCCGTAGGTGCCGAGAGCACCGCTGTGCCTGTAGTATTTGTTGCTGTGCTTGCGTTGCCGTACGAATCAGTTTGCACGGTGTTGAATGCAAACGCACCACTGTTCGTGGCCTTCACATTCACACTTGCGCTGCCCGTCGCATTCAAACTTCCCGTGGTGGATGCGCCACCTCCTGCCACCGTACCACCGCTCACCACTGAACAATTGGTGGCACAAGTGAGGGTGAAAGATGCACCCGCTTCGCCTTGAATGACAACAGCAAAGCCTCCCGCAGGGTTCTCTGCGATATTCACAAGTGTGTCCGAAAGAACAGCCGCACTGACCACAGGAGCCAATGGAACCTGCGTGTCAGTGCTGATGGCGGAAGAGAATGAATAAGCACTGTTGCCCGCAGCATCACTCAACTTCACACACACAACCTTGTTCGTGCCGTTCACGAAGCCTGGATGGCCGGTTGTTGGCACAGCCGGGCTGTATGATAAAGCACTGGAACATTGCACTGAGGAATCGGCGATCGCAAAACCCGGACTTTCTCCCGCCGCATAAGCAAAATTCAGAATCGGCAAATTCGCAGCAGCCTGTGTTGCATTGAGTTTGTTACCAACTCCAACATTGATAATTGTTGGAGGAGAAACGACAGGTGCCGTTTTGTCGACAACAATCGAGGGAGAAGCTGCATATGTCGAAGTTCCAAGGGAATTGACCAATTTGACACAAACAACCTTTGAGGAACCATCCGTGGTCGAAATATTTGCGGCAAGTGGAACGCTTGGGGAATAAACATTATATGCGCCGCATGAACCCGCTGAATCGATCACTGAGTATGCGACACTTTCAAAACCCGAGGCATCTAGCGAGACAACCGGCTGATTTGAAGCCACATCACTCGCATTTAAGATTCCATCTGAGGCACCGTTCACCAAGGCGAAATTATTTACGGTTGGAGTCGCATTACTCACCGAAACAACTGCGCTTGCAGGGGTTGAAATAGATGAGTTTCCTGATTCGTCAGAGGCAATACCCGAGGCAATTGAAATCGACACAGACCCCGCACTGGAACAATTCAACAAATTTACTATCGGATTCGCGGACGTTCCATTTGTAACTGCAATTGCACAGGATGAAGAACCAGACAAATTAACAGACGCGGGAACTAATTCCGTCAGAACAGCGCCAGAAATTGTCAGCGGGAATGACACCGAGCCATTCACAGGGATGACAGAAAAATTTGGTTGACCAATGCTTATCGTAGGTGCAACAAAGTCGGCCTGACCGGTCGCAATCGTCTCGGAACTTTCGTTTCCAGCTTTGTCAATTAATTTGCCTGCAACACGAAAAACTCCCTCACCTGATACGAGGATTTGTGCTGTGGCAACGCCAGGAATTGAGGAACTGAGAACCCCTTCACCGCCGGAAACTATAGTACAATTAAGCAAACAACTCACTTTGTATGAGGAGCCCGAACTCCCATTCAGTGTCAACGACAATGGTGAGGTTTTCATTGACGAATTCACAACAACATTCGAGAGCTGAACAGAGCTCAACACTGGAAGAAGGGTTGCAACAGTCACAACCTCAGATTCTCCGTAAACTGGAGCACCAGTTAAATTGAATAACTTCACACAAACTTTGCTTCGAGTGCCATCAATTCCACCAAAGTCGGATGCCCGCGGAATTCCAACGCCATAAGATTCGATGGCAGAACAATTGACTGACTGAGCTGCGACTGCAAAACGAGCATACATGAAGCTCAAAGCATCGAGCGCAACTGTCGGTTGGTCAGCGCTCATTTCCAAGGCGTTGAGTTTGCCATCGGCGGCACCGTTGATCAATGTCAGGCTGTTAAATATGGGAGGGCTGACATTTGAAATATTCGCAGCCCTACTGGAATGGCCGGTACATAATTCCTTAAAATTCGTATCGACCAACTCAGAATGCTTGGCGCGTACAACAAAACACGTGTTACTTTTCAAAAGCAGGTTGTCGCTGACAAAAAATGAGTCCGACGTTTTTCCTATGGGACTCGCAAAATTATAACTCGATTCCGCAGACGCATTTGCTCCAACAGCGGAAGAAGTCGGCTCTGAACCACCCTGCCGTGTAAAAACCTCATAAGTCAGGTTAACAACCTGGATTGGCTCCCATTCGAGTAACCACGACCCATCTGGACGCTCCTTCAAAGACCTGATCCCCGAAAAGGACAGAGATGGTTCCTCGAAACCAGTTGTCGCAATCAACCCTCCACACCCGACAAGCAATTGAATCTGAAAAAATAGACTCAAGAAAAATGATAAAATGCGAGGTGGCTTCACAGACCCCGAAGCCATGGGAAAAGGACCGCCTGCGCTCACGAAGCGCGATGTTCCCCTTTTTGAGTTCATTTTGCTCCCAAGTATCGATTCTCCATGAAAAAAATTTAGTTTTTTCAGAAACAATCAAAAACCAATATTCCCTGTAGGAAAAGTCGGCATTGCAGCAATCAACCTTGAGTGCAAAAAAGCGGTCTTGGTATACTTTTGTCAGTGATCTAATTTACCTAGGGTCCATCGGCCGATTTGTTTCAATAATCGATGTGTCGCAGGAACCAGAGCGCGACTCATTGGTAAAAAGCTCAAGTGGCCGAGAGTTTTGCATTTCAAGCCTGACATCTGACTTCAGACATGATCATCGCCTCTTCAACAGTTCCTTGCACTTGTCGCGAACGTAATGTTTGAGCAAGCTCGGGCAGAGCTCTAACAATGCGCCGGGTTTGCTCAATCGAGCGTTGCGCTTTCTCAAGCTGTTCGCTGATCTGTTCTGACATGGCTTCCATTGTCCGGCTCGAATCTTGCAAAATCTTGATTTTTTCGTTCACACCCAACGACATTTCGTAGTAGCGAACGGCATGTGACAACGGTTGAAGTGCAACAAAAAGTGTGTGCGGAGAAACAACCAAAACATTCTCATCCACAAGCGATTGCCAAAGTTCGACATCGTGAAGGACCTCGAGAAAAACAGCTTCCGAAGGCACAAATAAATAGGCAAAATCAGTTGTGCCCAATTCCGGCCGCACATATTTCCGTGAAATATCTCTTGCGCTTGCCTTGATTGATGCAGCCAATTGTTTTCGAGCGTCTTTTTGAACTGTCTCGTCCATCGTTCCCTCGAGGAGAACTTGTGCACCAGCAAAATGAAACTTGGCGTCGATGGGGCAAACAAGTCCAACATGCGGAAAACGAATCACTGCATCGGCACGTGCACCACCAATGTCATACTGAAATGCATAAGCATGCGGCGGCAACACATCACTTAACAATCGTTCAAGAGTTGTTTCACCAAGAATCCGTCCACGCAGGTGTGGCACAACAAGCGCTGTCTTTAATGAGCCAACGGCTTCATTCATCACCTTGAGTTGTTGGGCATGACCACCGAGTTGAGTGTGAACGTCGCGACTCCAGTTCTCGACTCGTTTGCTGACAAAATCTGACTGCTGAATGATTTGCTGCTCAATGGCTCGCTGCTGTTCGGCGAGTTCGCGGAGTTTCACGTCTTGTTTTTTCTGTGCGGCTTTCGTCGAGCCACGCACAATTGCACCAAAGGAAACCATACCAACCAGCAATGTCACACTTAGCGGATATGCAAGTGAGGTCACGAGTGTGTTAGTATCCAATTGAGTCATTCCATGCCTCCTTACCGATAGGTTAGAGTCTATGAGCGGTTCTGTTCTATTACCAACCCGCCCGTTGGAGGCTTGGCTCCACCACAAGGGTGAGAGTGTGCCAATCGAATTTCTGACTCATTTTCTGTTACAATTTCAGAGCAACCACACCCGCCGCAACTATGCGCGCGATATCGAATCTTTTTTTCTTTTTTGGCGTGAAAGAAATTGCCAACTCGCAGACAATCTCAATACAATTACAGAAAAGCACATTTTGCTTTGGCTTGAGCAGTTCAAAGAAAGCGCAACACGTTCTCGCCGCCTCGCCAGCCTAAGTTCTTTTTTCAATTTTTGCGTGACACGCAAACACTGTGCGCAAAACCCCTGTAAACTTATTAAACGCCCGAAGGTCAGCAACGCGGGAACGGCCCAAGCACTCTCGGAAGAGGAAGTTGCAAAGCTACTGACGCATTTGCAATTTGAAGCCTTGCAAAAGGAGTATTCATGCCGGCACGCACAACGGCAAAAAAAATCCGCCGTTCTCCGTTTTGCTGTTTTGCACACGCTTTTTTGTGTTGGAATGCGGGTCGATGAGCTGTGTGAATTGCGGATGAGTGATTTACTTTTTACACCCAATGAATATCGTCTTCGGTTTGTTACAAAGGGCGGCGAAGAACATACAGCCCTCGTTTCAAGCACCTGTGCTGAGGTGATCAATTTTTATATTCAAAGTCTACGTCCAGTGCGAACATCAGATGATTATGTCTTTGTCCGTGTGCAAGAAGGGCAGGCAACGGTCAAATTGTCGCAAACTGCAGTTTTCCAGATGATCCGCAGCTCAGCCTGGGACGCTGGCATCAACAAAACCCTGAGCCCACACAGCGCGCGAGCCACCGTCGCAACCGTTCTTCACCGCCAGGGCGTTCCTTTGGGTTTTATCCAGTCACTCCTGAATCACAATCAGATCACCACAACCGCACATTATGTAAAAAAAGCCAACGAACGCGGGGAATCTGCGTCACTCAAAGCGCCAGTTGCACAGTGGTTGAACACATCAAGAAAAAAAGGCGAGGAATAACCCTCGCCGTCGCATTCGACTTTAATTCAACCTCAGCGGTGCACGCCTTTAAGAGATCCTTAAACCTCTTCCTCGTCTTCCATACCAGGTCCAACAATGGTCAGCTTGCTGTCATCCAGGTCTGCATTCTTGACGGCATCCCGCAATTTCTCGGACGGGTGAAAGGTAACAACCCGACGCGCTGAAATCTCAATCCGCTCGCCGGTGTGTGGATTGCGGCCCGGACGGCTTTGCTTGCTTTTCACTGTCCATTTACCAAATCCGGAAATCTTGACTTCCTCGCCTAGCTCAAGCTTGGACTTCATCGTCTCAAGCATCAATTCAACAAGCTTCTTCGCCTCCTGGGACGAGAACTGTGTCCGTAGGCGGATGGTCTCGACGAGGCGATCTTTGGTGAGTGTCATGGCGCGCTGTCCTCTCTCTCCACTGCGGCTGTGGGTCCAACTTGCATGTATCATTTCATACCCTTATCCCGGCCCACAACGGACCCTATGTCAAAAATTCCTAATCCTCCCTACATTCCCTGTTTTCTAGCACTTTCGCGCACCTCCGACTTGCCTGCCCGCCCCTCTCCCGATTAGAGACAAGTGCAGCTCTTTTGCTGACCTCCGGAGACCAAACGCCATGATCGTCTTCTTACATTCATTCTTTGCAACAACGCTTTTTGCAGCTCTCCTGGCAGACACCCTTTTCCTCCGCTCAAAGGCTTCGGTTGTTCTCCAGCCAGAAGCTCTTTTGGCTGGATGGCGTCGCTGGGTTGGTCTCTATGAAATGTTTGCCGTGGTTTTGGTTGCTGGCTTGGGACTGAGCAAATGGATGCCACTTGTCCAAAGCTATCCAGCGCCCATCTTTCACACCAAGCTCACACTTCTTCTCGTACTTCTCGGGCTCGCAAAAGTGCGCATGTTCAAAGAACGTCGCACCGGTGAACCGGCACTGCTGCTCACCCGCTTGATGTTAGTTGTCGTTACACTCATGTTCCTCTTAGGCCTGAGCTATCACACAGGAGTCTGAATATGACACAAGCACAACCGACCCACACCACCCACACAGCGGGTCGCGTTCGTGTCCTGACAGGAGCCAAGCCAACCGCCGATCTCCACGTCGGGAACTACTTTGGCGCAATCAAACCCGCGGTTGAAGCGTCGCTTGACCCTGCAAAAGAAATGATTCTGATGTGCGCGGATTGGCACGGCCTCACCGACCGCGCGAAGATTCTTGAGCCTGGAAAACACACGGCAGGCCTTTTGGCGAGCTACCTCGCAATGGGCTTTTCGCTTGAAAAAAACATGATCATTCTGCAAAGCGAAATTCCCGAAATTCCGGAAATTGCCTGGTACCTCTCTTGCGTGAGTGCAATTGGTTTGCTCGAGCGTGCGCACGCATACAAAGATGCTCTGCAAAGCGGAAAAGAACCCACCGCTGGACTGTTCAATTACCCCATCCTGATGGCCGCTGATATTGTCACATTTGACGCGCAGATTGTTCCTGTTGGCAAAGATCAACTCCAGCATCTCGAATACGCATCTGACATGGTGAAGCTTTTCAACAACGCGGTTGGCCGCCCCGTTCTCTTCGAACCGAAAGCTTTAGTTCAAGAAACGCAGCTGTTGATTGGCATCGACGGCGAACGCAAGATGAGCAAGAGCTACGGCAATCACATCCCGCTGTTTGCGGCCAAGAAGGACATCGAAAAACGGATCAAAGAGGTCAAAACCGATTCCAAAGGTCTTGATGATCCAAAAGACCCTGAAACATGCGCCGTTTGGCAGATTCTCAAATCATTCGGTTCAAAAGACGCGATTGATTATATGGAAGATCGCCTGCGCAAGGGCACGGGTTACGGTTACGGTCATGCCAAAAAAGACCTGATGGACGAACATGAACGGGTCTTTGGCAGCAAACGCGAACTTTACGAGCATTACCTCAACAGCCCACGCGAAATGGCGCAACTCCTTGCTCCGTCCAACTCTCAGGCCCGACACATTGCAGCGACAGTTCGCCAACGGGTGCGCGATGCGCTGGGTTTGGGTATTCTGTAGGCAGAACATCTGCCTAGAGGAGCCGCCATGCCTCGTCGTCATGCCACAATCAGTGCGTTTACTCTCTTTGCAGCCGTCGCCCTGAGCGGTTGTCAGCTTTTTAGCCAATCGAAAAATAATACCTTTGTGCAAAAAGACAGCGCAGGCAAAATTCAAGCGCTGCTGCTTCCTCTCAATGACACAATTGCAGATGCAGCCCCTGCGGCGCCAAATACACCACCCATTGCCAACAGCGGACCATCGTCTTTGAGCAACACCACCGATGCCGACGCACCAACACCCGACACAGCAGACGCTGTCACCACAACTTTCAAAAAGATGGGACAATGTTGGTACATGGTGCGCGCCTCAGACTCGCGCAAGAAAAAAATTGATCTCGACACCATCAATCTCAGTCTACCCGCCGATCAAGCAGATGCGATTGAAGAGTCCGAGCTCATCACCGGCAACTATGTTCCCACGCCTGCTCTTATTAGTGCGATGAAGCGCGACCCACTTTTGAAAAACATGCGCGCGCAATATGACAACGTAAAGCAGCGCATGACAGAAGCGAGCCAACGCAATTTTTCAAATCTCACCTCAAATCCTGTCTATGTTGCGACCATCGGTGGCACGATTGCCAGTCAGGCATTTTTGAATGACCGTTTGGGTGGAATGTCGGGTGAAGAACTCATGGCCAGCAAAGATAAAGCGCTTGCAGCGTGGACACGGGTGACGGAAAATTCCATGCTCGCCAAGTTCAAAAATGGTCAGATCCTCAGTAAACTTGAGGGCCCCAAGAATGTCATCGTCAACTCAGCTTTCAACTTGTTCGACAAAGGCCACAAGTTTTGCTTCCGCAATTCCTCCACGTCACGCGTGATGGGCTTGGCGTGCGTCACTGGACTTGTCACAGTTATCACCGCTGCGATTCAGGGTTCAGTCAATCTGTGGACCGAACGAACGGAAAAGCCACCACCACTTTTCAAGGTTGACAAACAATTTCTTGAAGAATTTTCTTCGGCCGTGGCAGACATTGAGAAGGAGGCAGTTGTCTCTTCAGACGAACTCACCGCACTCACCCGCGCTTCCGATGGCAAAAATCCGGAGGGTGCTTTGCGGCGCTTAGGCAAGCGCCCCGGAGCATCGTGTCCGCAACCCGCGCAAGCTGCGCGTAACCTGCGAGTTGCCTCTGGACTCGAACAATAAGATTCAAATCGCTGCTCAGACGAAAACAGCCCGCAGCAATCCCGAGACCTCGGTGACTTCCTGCGGGCTGCTCATTTACCCCGGCTTGCATTCAGAGCATCAAGCCCACATCCAAACCAAAACGTGAGGTTTTTTGCGTGCGTCCAACACCCGCAAAAATTGACACCGTTTTATTTTCGAATCCCAATCGACCTTCACCACCGTAATCATCGCGCCATTTTCGTTCCGAATCCCAAACTCCGCCACCTAGTGCACGCGCACCAAGCACAACGCCACTGATATTGTAGCCTGCACCAAGCACAACATGCGCACTTGCACGTTTCATCAGCTCACTGCCTTTCGACATTGAGACTGCTGTACCGCCAATTTCAGTGCGCAGATTCTGGACTGCTGTGTTGGGCCGTACATAAGCCGCTTCGAGTCCTATCGCGGGAAAAGACTCATCTGAATCTCTATCCGCATCTTGACCCAAGCGCGCTGCAACGCGGCCGAAGTTTTCCCGAACACCCTCGGCTTTCACTGTAGGCTCAAGTGAAACGCGTGGCAGTTCTGCTGCTTGTGGCTGCTGCCTGGATTCCTCAATTTGAACATCCCCAGACTCTTTGCCTGCACCCGCGGTTGTATGCAGCGGACGTTCTTCCGTCGTGACTGGTGAACTTCCCTCTTCCATCACGGCTGCTTTTTCCGGGATGGCGACAACACTCTTCAATCGAATCGTGTTACCCAACCGAGCATTGGGTCCAACATTCAGCATGTCGATACGCGCCTTTGGAAAATCTGCGCTCAACAACTTGCGCAAATTCTCAAGGCGAAGATCCGCATTTTTAACCAGTGTTTTGTAAACACCTTTCAGTTGAGTGGATGCTGTGAGGTGAAAAAATTCAACGTCGTCTTTACGATTGACAATTTTTGCAACGCACTCGTTGAATTCTTTCATGGGCACGGCAGTCTCGTTTACTTTATATTTCAATGTGCACTCATGCGTCTCTGTGCGACCTGCAGCATACGCAGGCACAGTGCCCAACAATCCACAGATCGTGGCACTGGCCATCAAAACTTGATGTACCTTCATACTGCCTCCCTTTGTTTGCAAATATCTTGTTCTTTGCGAGCCTGAGCGCACTTTCCGTCAAAGCAACTCACTGTTCAATTGTGCTTTCTGAGGTGTTCTCAAGAATCCCTGTAAGAAAGTCTTGACCCGGGCGGCAAAGCGCCGTAACGACTGGCAAGTTCGCCATACAATCGAGGAGAAGGCGTGTGAAAAGTGGGTCTTTCGTCAGCTGCATCGGAAGGGTCAACTTTGCACTTTTAGCAGTCATTGTGTTTTCTCGTTCCGGCTTTGCTGCGCAGCCCAACAAACACATTCAGAAAGATTCTCCCGCCCACGTTGAATCTGCAGACCTTCAAGCTGGCGATATTTTGCTTGTCCCGCTCAATTGCTACGTCTGCAACGTCATAGAAGAAGAAACGGGCGTTCCCTATTCGCATTCCGTTGTCGTGGCCAACACCACCGACAACGCAAAAGAACGCCTTGTCTATGAGGCCTGGGGAAGCACCAAAGCAACGCCTTTCTTGGAGATCCAAGCGCGCGCACAGAAAAATCAAAAACTCTTCCATCTCCGGCCAAAGGAATTTGTCGAAAATCGTGCCCCAAGCGAAAGCGAAATTGCGTCGGTGTTCAACAATGAATTTTCGGGCTTGAGCTTCGATGACGAATATCTCTGGAACAACACCGACGCGCAAGGCCGCGACACCCTCTATTGCGCCGAATTTGTCGTTAAGTTTATCAACCGCTTTTTAAACAACCCTCAGCCACCCGCTGCCATGACCTTCAAAAAACAACCAGAGTTTTGGAAGAAATACTATCAACAGTTCAACCGCTCTGTGCCGAACGGAGAACTTGGTGCATCACCGGCAACTCTCTACTTCAGTTCACGCTTCATTCGGTTAGGCGAAATCAACAAACAGTAAATTTTTCGAGGCTTCAAACACAATGCTTCACTTCGTGGGAATCATCGGCATTCTGTTCATGTTTGCAATCTCATGGCTTATCAGTGAAAACCGCAAAGCAATCCCATGGAAAACCGTCTTTATCGCCACAGCGATGCAATTACTGCTTGGAATTCTCATCGCTGGTATTCCCGCTTGGGGAATTCCTGGACTACTCAGTGGCTTTTTTAGTGCTGCCAATGATGCAATTATTGGGCTTCTAGCTTTTGTTGATAAAGGCTCAGGATTTGTCTTCGGCCCGCTCACCCAGCCAGAAAAAATCGGCGAATACATCATTGCTTTTAAAGTCCTGCCATCGATCATCTTTTTTGCTTCGCTGATGGCGGTGCTTTACCACTACGGGGTGATGCAAAAAATCGTCAACAGCCTGGCCTGGATCATGCACCGCTATCTTCGCATCAGCGGCGCGGAATCGCTCTCAACAGCAGGAAATATCTTTCTTGGGCAAACAGAAGCTCCGCTCTTGGTCAAACCCTATGTCGAAAACATGAGCCGCAGCGAAATTATGTGCATTATGGTAGGTGGCTTTGCCAATGTTGCAGGCGGCGTGCTGGCTGCCTATGTCGGAATGCTCGCAAAAATAATTCCCGACATCGCCGGACACTTACTCACGGTTAGTGTGATGTCGGCACCAGCTACAATCGTTTTTTCCAAAATCATCGTCCCCGAAACCAACGCACGTGATGAGAATGAAAACGCACGCCTCAGTGGTCCATCAATCTACACCAATGGCATCGACGCTGCTGCGCAGGGTGCGCTTGAAGGGACACAACTCGCAATCACCGTTGGTGGAATGCTCATCGCATTTATTGCACTCATGGCCGCGGGGAACGGTGCATTGGCTTGGCTCAGTGATAAATCCGGCCTCTCTGCTCACCTTGGTGCACCACTGAGCTTGGAGTTTGTGCTCGGGCATCTCTTTGCGCCCTTCTCATGGATGCTTGGAGTTTCCCATGAACACATGAATTTCGCCGGGCAGCTACTCGGAAAGAAGCTCATCCTCAATGAATTTGTTGCTTACCTCGATCTCGCACAACACGGCAGCGGACTCGACAAGCGATCAGCAATCATCATGTCTTATGCCCTCTGTGGTTTTGCCAATTTTGGTTCGATTGCGATTCAAATCGGTGGCATTGGCGGCATGGCACCCGCCAAGAAAAGTGAACTCGCAGCCCTTGGCGTGAAAGCAATGTTTGCTGGAATGTTCGCCTCCGCAATGTGCGGAGCGATTATGGGTTTACTTATTTAATCAAAATTAAATTTATTAGAGCCGATTGAGCTGAATTTTTTTACCGTCGCAGATCATGGTTCCCGAGTTCATCATCAAGTTAAAGGAACAGCGATAAGTTCCTGTGCCAAGACATCCTTTCGGCCCGTCACTCTCAAGCACCTTTATATTCGCCAGGCCTGCCGACGCTGCATTGGGAGGGAATTGGAAACGCATCTGACAGCGCACCGAAACGGCCGTGCAGTCTTGTTTAAACGTGATCGTTTCCCCTTCTGGAATATCCGCTTTCCATGAGCCGACAAGCGGGCTTTCCAAACATGTGTCTTTAC
>RGDM01000054.1 GCA_009918675.1 bacterium | reverse complement strand
ACTCGTATATGGGGACAGGGCCCACAACAGGCTCACCGGTGAATCCTTGTGTCGATGTCACCTTGCTCTCTCCACTTGCCTCAATTTTTCCGGTCACGGGGGTCTCGTAGCGCAACGAAAACTTCAGCGGAGCAAGCGTGAACACACTACCAACAATCACACCCATGCGTTGCCCCGTGTAGATCACGCGTTCATCAACCGCCGATGAAAAACTTCCCAGAACATCGCCACGAACCACCTGCGAACGAACCCCAAAGGCAAGATTACAATTGCTCGTGACATCAAACCCCACGCGCGCCAGCCCTTCACGAACTAAAAACTCTTCGCTGACGCCACTCACCCGCCACTGCCCAATCTCCGGAACATTTCTCATATTTAGAAAATCTTCACTCAAGAGAGCGGCAAACCAAAGCCCCGATGAGGGTGACATAGCCAATCCAATGGTGCGCTGACTGAGATGAGCTTGAGTGACCGAGTTGGTGTTTTGAGCGCCGGCGGGTGAAATCTGCTGGGAAGATTTTCCTTCCAGGGTGCGCCACGCAAGAGGAAACATGAATGTTTTGCTTTGTGGGGTGGTTGCTTGCGCAGTTGGTGCGCGTTGCACAAAATATTCACTGGCAACAGGTAAATCAATTGGAAACCACATGAGCGTCTCCTTGCCTTCAAGATTTCAAGCGTGTCAACGCAGGTATGGATTCTAAATACGGACGTTTACTTAAATAGCTTGCTCCCAAGGTGAGTTCGATAAGACTCCCACCCACGTGAATGGGGCTGAGCTGAATTCCGGAGGCCGAGGGTGCGCCGGTCTTTGCGTCTACGTTGCGAGCCAAGAGGTTCTCGTCGGTGGCCCCCACGGCGCGCCCGCCCAGCAATCCGCCTCCCGCTATGAGCGCACCACCCACCGGCCAGTGATCGCGCCCCGCGCTGTTATTCACCTTTGGGGTTCGGGCAAAGTCGGAGTAAAGAACCACCAAAGTTTTGTCGAGCAAACCCGCACTTTTCAACTGCGACAAGAAAGTTGCGAAAAGCGCATCAAAGCTGGTGAGAATTGGCATGAGATTTCTGTCTTGATTTGTATGCGTGTCGAATCCACCCACGCCCATATTAATACAGCTGACAAGATTATTTTTAATAAGTTTGTAGGCCAATGCAAAGCTGCTCACTGCGTTGTCCATCCGGCTCGATGCATCTTTACCCAAGGCAGACACGTAAGCAGCTTTGTCGGAATCAGTGAGACTCAGCTGACTGCCAACGCCAGCATCAATCTGCACTTGAATTTTACTCCGCGCAGCTTCAACGGCTGTGGCCCGATCATTTGCACCAGCGGAGTTTTGATAACGTAACAACGAGCGACGAGAATATTCTAAAACGCGTTGGCTAGCGGTGTTGTCTTGCGTATTGGCCGGAAAAAGACCTTGATAAAGGTTTAAATCACCAGCACGAACCACCGAGACAGGTTTCAAAAGTCCGCGATCGAGGCGAGGAGTATCGCCGCCGTTGAATTGAATTAAAGGAATGGTTGCTCCACTTTGCGAAGCAATAATTGTTGGAATACTCGCGGCATTGACATTACCGCTGTTGGAGAGAACTCCTGTGTCTGCGTAAACACTGCCCGCATCATGAGAGGTGGTTCCCATGGCAAGCCCGCGGACAAGAATTAAATCGGAACCCAACCGCGCGGTGTTGGGCCACCAGCGGCCCAAGCGAATATCTTCACTTGCTCCCGCAAGCGGTTGTGCCAGGCTGTAGTCATAAACCATATCGAGCTTCGACGTCGATTGGGTTTTGGGGTCAACCGTTTCAAGAATGTCCCATCCGCCCTGCATGTGAATCCACACGAGCCGACGGAGCACAGGAAAATCTTCAGATGCGCTCTGCGCCGAGGCAACAAAAGGCGCAATGAGCTTAGAGAGTGCGAATGTCGCGCTCAAACTCATTCCCGTTTGTAAAAAATCTCGGCGATCCATCCGTCATTTCTCCCATACGAACGCAGCGAACACCCACTCAACCCGGTTTTCCAGACTGCGCAGGCTCCACCTCAAGGATTCTGCAAAAGCCAGCACCGAACAGCTTCTTTGAGATCATAAATTGTTCCTGATGTGGGTGCACCTTGTCGACCCGGCGGCATTTGTCCAATTGACATCATCGACACTGCAGAGCTTCCCCAAGTCTTCCATTGCGCAGATGTCTCGAGTGCCTGCCGCGGTGCACCCGATTTATGACACGACGTGCACTGCGAAATAAGCGGCGCTATGTGTGTGTTGAAATCGATCGTCGTGTTACATGCAGGCAAACTCGGTTCGGGAACTTTACCAAGCGCAGGTTGCTCGAGTGGGTCAGTGATATTCGCATCAGAACGTGAATTGACCACAAAGCTCGGATGAGTTGCAATCGAATACATCAATTCTTTAAAGCTATAATTTGTTCCAACAAAATAATCGGTGAACGCCTGGCGCAGACTCGACTCAGCTTGGCGAAACTTTCGCCCCATCAACCACTCAAAGGCATGATTCACAGTACAAGCGGCAAAGGCTTCATCGGCGGAAAGAATGTTCGCAAGGTCTGCAAGACTCGTTCCCGATTTTCCTGCAAAACTCGCCTGCTTTCCTGCGCCCGCAGCGCTGTAAAGAGCACCACCTTCACCCCACGCAGCAAAGAAGTCTGCAAGCGGATCAAGAGTCGAGTGACATCCGCTACATCCTGGAGTTGTCCGCAGGTTGCCTGGGTCTTGCGGGAAGACTCGGGGCAATTCCGAGGTGAACTTTCGGCACATCAGTCGTTCATAAAGTTGATTCGCACGTGTGCGGTTCTTTTCATAGCGCCGCAACCAACCAAAGCTCGAAAGAACACCTGCTGTCTCGTAAGCGTTTCCTGTATAGACAAGGGAAAAACGCGATTGGTCGGCGGGAATCGCTTTTATTTGGCTCAGCAAAGATTCGTTCGCATGAACTTTGGCAAGATCAAATTGAAAATTTTGTTGCATGAAAACTGCAAGAATTCCGTCGACGGCGGTCAGACCTGGGGCAAGAATTTTTGTATAGGGGTAATTTTCAACCGCCACAGCGGTCGCAATACCAGCCGCCTGACGACTCAAACTTTTGAGAATGCTGCGTTTGCTGTCGAAGACATCGGCAATCCCTAATTCAGAATTGCGTGCTTCGTTCGAATTAGGAAATTCAACCGAGCATTTGCTCAGATCCGCACCACAGGCTGTTGACACACTCGGGCACACCCACAGCACCAAACCCGCCTTCCAAAAGGGCGCAACGGGTTGTTGCTGTGCGGCTTTGCAGCTCGTGGTTGTCTTTTTATCAGCGCTTTTCCATGCACAGGACAGTCTGTTGTCAGCAAGGCGCTTGCAGGTCAGGGTTGCAACTTTTTGGGCTTTGCCATCGATATCGTCGCGCTCAAGCTCGTCGAGATACTCTGAAGGCAAGCCAACACCAAATGTTCTTTCGTGATAACGTAACATGGCATCGTAAAATCCACTGCCACTGATAAGAGCACGAACATAAGATTTGTAATCGGAGTCGGAGACAGTGGCTGTGGCCAACTCGTTGTCGGTGGGCATTCGCCCCGCGAGCAGTTGCGCAGCACGTCGCACAGAACGCGCATCCGGAGCCGCGAAACCTGAGTTCACTGTCGCAAGGCATGCCAACGCGAGCAAAATTCTCTGCCAGAGGAGATTCATATTCATAGCAGCAAAGCCTCCGCGTCCATTGCCATGGCTGTGCATGCGGGCACATAACTTGTCAGCGTTAATGCACTGTTCTCGGGGAATTCTTTGACGATTGCAACAAGCTCAGCGATGGCATCTGATGACAAAGAGCCTTGCGGTAGACCAAGCATCTTCTTCATCAAAAAACGGACGTTGGCTTCAACATTCGCAGGCGCTTCAGGAAGCACCGTTTGCCAGCCCGGATGTTGCCATGAATTCGGAATCACGAGCGATTCACAAACCAATCGTGCAACTTTTTGGAGTGTCAGAAGCGAAGTTGCATCATAAGACTCCTGCGGCACGGTGCGAAAATCGTCGCTCGCACCGCCGAGCATCAAGCGGTATTGTTCAACCAGCCCAAGCTGACGCGCGAGAGTATTGCCATCCGGACGAAATTGTTTAAGCAGACGCCGGGCATAAAGATCGGGATCAGGACGCACCGGCGCAGGAGCCGACTGAAAAGCGATGCCGTGAACTTTTGCCAATCCCACAGCATCCTCGCTGCCTGCTTTGCTAAATGGAATTTCATTCAATGAAGATTTTTCATTCTCTTCACTCAGCAAACTCCGCCCTTTGCAACTGGCAAGAAATAAACACGAGCTCGCAACAAGAAAGCTTAGGTTGAGCGACCTAAATACGCACGACACCGCACGCGCATGCACTGGGAGTTTTAAATTTTGAGGAAAAAAGATGTTCATCTCAGAACACCATGCCAACTTGCAGAGAAAAGATCAGTCGACGGTATTTTGCGTTCAGGTCTGGTAAGCTCTGCAAATCTGATCCGTAGCCCAGCAGCGCATTCCACCGAGTGGTTAACTCGCCCTGCTTCCAATCGTCCTGAACAAGCACCGACCACATGGGAATGGTTTGTGGCGAAACGCTTCCTTGATCTGCATAAGCCAACGACTGATACCCCAACCCAAGGCTCAACCTATGCGCAGAGATATCTCCCAAACCCCACATCGATGACACTTCATAACGCCGGTTGTTGTCTTCATCAGCAACCACTCCGCTCGATGTGTCGCGCTTTTGCGCGCCGGTTGAACCATGCAAATTGACATCCAATGAAAGAGTTCGGCTGCTGGGCAAGTTCGCCACCACGCCTGCCGACCAACATTCATCAAGCACGGCTTCTTCGCTCAGTTCGGTGGTTTCCGAGGCAGCCTCGCGAACAAACGTGCGTGTCACAACAGCCTTCGGACGATATCCAATGCCTGCGCTCCAGCCCGAACCGGCAGATTTGCTCATGACTAATTCGGGTACGAGAACGGTAAAGGAATGGAAATTGGTTTGCCCAGATTGTCCAGCAAAGGCGAATTTTTCGATGGCAGCAGGGCGAAGAATCCAGGTCGCACCGCCACCCAAACGCAAACCATCATTCCATTGAAAACGCGCCAAACCCGTTGCAAGAACCTCCGAAGCAGCCGTCGATTTCGACCATCCCGAATTCTCTGTCACTTCTGTATTTGCTGTGCTGCGCAAGGCTGATGTTTGCAGGTCAAAGCGCACTTTATCGCTTGCGTTGATTGCAGCTGAGGCAGTCATGCCGAGCGCAGCAAAAATTCTTTTTTCGGTTTGAGAATTGATCAACGTTTCGACGGTATCTTGCCCAACAACGGTCAGAAGTTGAGTTTGTAGAGTTGAAACACCATTGCTGAGGACACGCTCCGAAAAGCGAGCCCGCGGTATAAGCTCGTCTTGCAAAGTGACGAATCCGAGCGCGGGCCGCCCTATCGCATTGAGAAGCAAAATGCTTACAACGAACTGCCCACGCACGACTCACCTCCAGCACACTAGAAATATTTTCCAATGAAAGAATGCTTCCAACAATCTGATTAATAAACAAGCAGGGCCGAACAAATCTGTGACTGTTGGGTGAAACATTGGCAGGCGAAGCGAGGTCGAGTTGCAAATTTTTCTGAACCCTTGTCTAGTTGCGGTGGATTCTACAAAACCGTCTTAAGGAGGCGACGTGAAACTGCAATTTTCCGTATCTGCTTTGGCTTGTATCTCTTCATTCGCTCTTGCTGAAACTCCAACGGCTCCAGCTGCAAGCGCTCCAGCTGCAAGCGCACCGGTTGCAAGCGCACCGGTTGCAACCCCAGCAACCAAGGTTTCCATGCGCATGCACCTCGATCCATTCTACAAAAACATCAACGACGCTGCGAAGAACTACAAAACACCGAAACTTGAATCTTTGCGAATTATGTTCGAGCGCGACCTCGGACAAAACAGCAAAGCAGATGTTGAGCTGCGTTTGCACGAGTTGGAAAATACCAAGGCGGCTTATTTCACTAAGGATGCGAACAACAAAACGATTGTGAACACAGACGTGGTTAAGTACTTCCACTTACTGTACAAGCCTTCGGCGCTTCCTGAACTTGAACTGGGTTTTGTGCGTGAATATCATCCTGGTCTTTACGGCTACACCGACAAACCTAAAAGCACGAACGTTGTTGAGCCGGTTGCATTTACCGGTCACTTGAACCGTATTGAAGGTTACCGTGTTGCATATGACACAGGATGGAATGCACTCAAAGTGACTTACCATATCGCGCGCAACCCAATTCTCGACGAAACAACCCTGGGTCAAAAACCTGCTGACACAACCTGGTATCACCAGGTCACCTCCGACTTCAAAGTTGGCGATGCAGCTGTGCAAGCAGGACTCGGTACGCAAGGGCACTGGCTGCCTTTGACTGAAAAAGACACCCTGAAGAGCGATTCCTTCTTCCACCTTCAGGCTGAGCAAAAAGTCGACGCACTCAAGATCAAAGCCGGTGTTGCTTATGATACTTACGCAATAGCAAAACAGCCCAATTCCGACGGCCAGGTCCTTGCCGGAACTGCAGTTGCAACAACCTTAATCGCAGCCGCGAAATACGAAGTGATGCCTAAGGAATTCATGCTCATTGCTGAACTCGATTACCGTTCGCTGAAATCCGCAAAAGAAACAACAAATTTTTCGGAAACACCCAATGGCAAAACCGACAGCACAAACGAAGTTGCGTTTACCCTCGCGGGTCAATACATGCTCGACGATAAGCTGAGCCTGATTCCAGCATACGGGTACTACAACTCACCACGCTCACAAGCCAATACAGCAAATGGCAACGGCGAAGCGGTTCTTAAAGATCGCACTCAACTTGTCAGCGGTGCAGAGCGTAAACCGGCTAAGTACGAGCAAAGCATCGGTGTGCGTATCCGCTACGATTATTGAAGCTACGCGGAGCTTCGTCTTTTGTATTCCATCAACGCTCAAAGTTTGCTAGGAAACGCGGCTGACCGAGCGAGATGTTTCAAAAATAAAAATAGTCGGACTCAGGGCCGGCTTTTTTTTTGGTCTCTGGGCAAATCACTGCTAGAGTCGTTGATGGATGAGCAGTTTTGATGATATTTCAATCATTCCGCTGACTCAGCCCTTTTAAGCGAAGGACCCTCTATGAGCGCAATGCGTTTCATCACTCGAGTGAGTGTGATTCTTTCAACCGCGGCCCTACTCACCGAAGTGTCGGCCTGTGGCAACTCACAAGGACGCCAGGTGGGTACAGACCCACGTATTCCCATTTCGCTTTCGAAGAACAACCCTGAAAACTCCGAGACACCCGCAAACCCAGTGGGTGGCAATGCGGACCGCCCTCTGAACGGAACACAACCAGAAAAACCAAGCGAAAATCCGGCAACGCAGCCCTCTGCTCCACAACAACCCCCGGCAAAACCGCAAATGGCTGTGCTCACGGTTGAGTTCAATGGTCTGCACAGTACGCGCGGAAACGTCTGTATGTCTTTGTTCAACTCACCCGAGGGTTTTCCAGATTCCGCAGACAAAGCGGTGTTGGCGAAATGCTTCGAGGTCATAGAAAAATCTTTTAGCGTTCAAATCAGAGATGTCCCACCCGGGGTGTATGCCATTGCCGCATGGCACGATGAAAACTCAGATGGAAAATTGAATTACAATGTGATCGGGATTCCGAAAGAAGGTTTGGCATTCTCGGAAAATGGCAAACCACGCATCTCACCGCCCCCCGGATCACCCAGCTTCAATTCAATTTCATTTGAAATCGGCGACACTCCGCGCACCACTCAAACAAAAATGAGTTATCTGCTCGACCTCCTGTGAGGTCGTCAGTTCATTCATAATTGTAAAGAAACTCGACGCGCGCTGCGTGCAAAGTAAACACCGGTAACTTTGGCCCGGTGAGGCGCAGCAGAGGGAGATTGAAACCCAGATAATCGACGGAAACTGTTGTTCGACTGAAATTCCACATTTGTCCTAGAGCAACATCAAACCCGAGTGAATCAGAGCGCAACTTCAATTTTTCAAGAGATTCGTCCTCGCCTTTGAAAAGGACAGACAACGGTTCCTGAACCGAGGGGCGATCGATGCGAGCAAAACTCAAACCGGTCTTCAACCAAAGAGAATCTGCGACTTCCGTTGCCCCCCAAACTCCTGCCCCTTGTGTTTCAAACGAGCCATACAACCCCTTTGAGCGACCCAAGGAGAAGTCGAGCCCGACGCGAAAATCTTCATCGAGAAAGAGTGAACCCGTGAGTCCGAGGGTTGGGACTGTATTTTGCAACACGGCGCCATAGACCCCAACATAGCCCTCTGTTGAAAATCTATCGTCGATTGCTTCAGGCGCAGCCTCCGATTCTTGAGTCATCGACGCTGGATTCTGCTGGATGTCCGCAGACGCTTCGCTTGCTTCGGTCGCCCAGGCCAACGGTGAGATCAGCCCGGACAACACAAAAAGAGAGGTAAATCTCCGACATTTCAGAAACATAATCGCCTCAAAACCTAGACGTTGTGGAGAAATATAGAATCAAGTTTGACCCCAGGAACAACTTACTCTAGCACGAATCCAAATCTGCCAAAGGAGTCGCATTGACGATGTTTCTGACACGATTGATGAGCTTTGTTTTGATGCTTTTCATGACTCTGTCATCACTTGCTCGCGCGGCCGCATGGACACAACCGCGCTATCAGAACGAAACCATCGAGGTCATTGATATTCATCAACACGTGGGTGATGCGCGAACCTTGGGTCCACTGGGGCGAGAATTTTTGTATCGCGCTTTGCCCAACTGGCTCCCAACAGCTGTAAAAAATTGGAGCCTTGAGGCCATGGCAAACCTGGTGCTTAAGCCCTACACCCCAGTTTTTGGGGTCAGGCAAGAATGCATCAATGCAGGGCTGAGTATGTGCGGATTAATGGCCGTTTACGCGCCGCTGACCTGGGGAACGGTTGATAATGTAACAATCGAAAACTTTCTCAACGACAATCGCAACCGCGGACCAAATGGCGAACCCGAGTATTTTTTTGCAATGGCCAGTCTGAATATTCACAAGTTTCCGCAAGCGGCTCATGAAGAACTCAATGAACTTCGACGAGCGCTTTCACACCGGCTCATGAAAGGCATCAAGCTTGCCTTTGTGCACAATGAGCTTCCTCTTGATGACCAAACTTTTTCCGGAATCTATCAGGTTGCGCGTGAATTTTCGGTTCCTGTTTATCACCACATCGGCAGCTCGCCTTTGCGCCCTATGAAAGACTTCAAATCCGAAGAGGAGCGCAAAAATTATCTGCGCAGCAGTAATCCGATGGAGCTCGAATGGGCGCTCAAGAACTACCCCGATGTCGCGTTTGTTTTTGGCCATATGGGCTTTGATTTCAATCGCGAGGGCTTCGATTTCACCGACGAAGTCTATGCACTCGCTGAAAAATATCCAAACGTTTACCTTGAAATTAGTGCGTTTGGCCTACAAAATTACGATCCGCAAGGGCGATTTATGGACGCTGTTCTTAAACGTCTCAAAGAGAAAAAACTTGTTAGCCGAACATTGTATGGTTCCGACGCCTCGGGCCAACCAGGTGCGGTCAAGCAATATGTCAAGCTCACTCTCGCAAGCATGGAACGCGTTGGTTACTCAGGTGCAGAAGTTCGAGCGGTGATGGCCGAAAATGCGCGCACACTTTATAAGCTGCACTGAGCTTTGAGCTGAATTGAGCAAAGCAAGATTTTACGGATGAAATGAAATAAAGGATGGTGGACGGTATCGGGATCGAACCGACGACCTCAGCAATGCCATTGCTGCGCTCTCCCAACTGAGCTAACCGCCCCAATGCGAACGGGGGATTTGTTACAATGGCAAAAAACCCTTTGCAAGTGCCCGGTCGCGCTTTTTAATTCCCGGAATAACGTGGTATTCCTGTCTGCTACAGGAGCCCCAAACAATGGCATCACCGTTTCAAAATAGCATCTTTCATAAGCTTCTCTCGGGGCGATCCGCGCGGCAGGTTGCACCCATTGCAATTATGGGCGGTGTGAGCGGTTCAACCTTTGCACCCTCTGAAAAGCTCATGAACCTACCGGTTGTTATCTTTGACTTCGAAACAACTGGGCTCGACGTCAAGACCGCCCGAATTATTGAAATTGGTGCCATCAAATATCGCAACGGTGTTGAAGTGGCCCGCTACTCAACACTGGTAAACCCGGGACAAAAACTCCCCCCGGAAACATTTGGCCTCACGGGAATCAACGACGAGATGCTGGACAACGCACCTCTACTGCAAGCTGTCTTCTATGATTTCCACGAATTTTTCCGCGGCTGTGTGGGTGTCGCTCACAATGCGGAATTCGACTGCGGGGTCATGATGCATGAAAGCGCTCGACTTGGCATGAGCTGCAATTATCACGTCCTGTGCTCGCTCAAAATGGCGCGAACATTGGTGCAATGCGAACGCAAGAATCTCGACTCGCTCGCGGCGCACTATAATCTGACATTCGAGTCGCGCCACCGTTCCATTGGCGATATTCTTGTCACGGCCGATGTGCTTTGGAACATGCTCAAGGAACACCCCGAACTACAAACCCTCGGTGACCTTGCGCCCTACCAAGAAACCATGGGCCAACTCTAAGAACACCAACAACGCACGACGCGTTGTTCAATCAGCACCGTGTGATGAGGAAATGCTGGAGCGTGACACCACATCAAACTAAAATAATTCTTTGCTCTGTTACGTTCGTTGGGGTGACTGCTGCTGCGGTTGCAGCCTCAGGCCGAAGCGATGCAGCCGCGCTGGGTGCGCTGTTTGGTTTGCTGCTCGCGGGCGCCTGGAATCTTCTTGTGTTGGATCCGAGTGAAGTTGAGAAAAAACTCGGAATCGAACGAACCGAATTGAATCTCGCGACGTTTGGCCTTGTGCCTTCTCAGTTGCGCCTGCGACGGTGGATTTTTGCAGCGGGCATTCTCAGTCTTTGGCTGGCGGTGGTGTTGCCTCCCCTCATTGCCCCGACGGCGCGTGCCTATGCTTGGGTTGAACGCCACCTCCGCGCGGAACAAGCCATTCTCCGAATTGAATTCCCGAGCTACCTCGACAGCGCTCCAAAGGAATTACAACTGAAAGGCGAAATGCCAAGTGAGCTTGAAATCGATAGCGAAACCTTTGTTTCGCTTTTGTTTCGCTATCGCAAACCTGACTCACAATGGCAGGTGAATTTTACTGCAGCCGATAATGCCAACGCACAAATCAGCCAACCCTTGCCTGCTTCACTCGGATTCGGACACAGTGCGCGCTCACTTCTGGAACAGCTTTCACTCGACCCGAAGAGCGAACATTCTCTGCAAGTTTCCCTGCAACACGATGGCAAACCGTACGCGAAACAAAAACTAAAGATCATTCCACAACCGCGACCTAAAGTTGAATTAACTCGCTCGCAAAGCGGACAGCAACGCGAAGGTTCGGTGCCACTTGATGTCAAGGTTCGTTCGGAGATTCCGCTGGCCAGCGTCGAGTTTCAAGTTCGCACGGCCTCTGGCTATCGAATGGCCAAACCGATTGCTGAATTCGCCAATGCCAACGAGCAAAATTTCGATGGTCAGGCGGTTGCATTTAGCATTCTGGGGATTCCATTTACCCCCAAAGACACCTTGTTTGTGAAGGCTGTTGCGCGCACCGTTGCGGAGAACGTTCAGGGAGAATCTGAAGAACTCAAATTCGACATTGTCACCCGCGAAAGCATGCGCCAAGACCTCATGCAAGCGCTTGAGAAAGCTTTGCAGGCTCTGCAAAGCAATGCGCAAACAGCTTCTTCATTAAAAGAGATCTTGAGCAAAGAACTCAGCAAAGCTGAGCAAGCGGCTAAACAAATGGGCCAGCAAAGTCTTGCCGCAAAGCAAATGGAGAAAATCGCCGCGAGTGCTGATAAAATCAACGCGCCACACGACAAGTCGGCGCGCGAAACAGAACAAAAAATTAAAAATCTCCTCGAGCGACTCAAACGTGAGCAGACAGCAAACCAAATTCAAAATCTTCTTGCACGCCTGCAAAACCTCAAATTCTCTATTCAGCGCGCGAACCCTGAGCAACTTCCGCAATTAAGCAAGGATGCAAACGAACTCCGCAATGCTGCCGAGAGCTTAAAGAAGCAGCTGAACACTATGGTTGAAAAACCGACATCGGCGTTGAGCCTGCAGGAAAAACAAGCCGCTCTTGATGCATTAAAAATGGACCACACGCCTGAAAACCTAAAAGATCTTGAAAAAACCCTTGCTGCAGGAAAACAAACCGATGCGATGAACAAATCGCAATCCACACTCGAACATGCACAGAAGAACCTGGGCGGTGTGCTTGCCATGCTGCAGGCGGCACGCCAACGCGCAATGCGAGAGGCACGCGAAAAACTCACACGCGCCGATGGTGAACTTCAAAACGCCCGCAAACGCGATAACTCTTCCAAAGATGCGCTTGGCAAGTCACAACAAGATCTCGACTCGCTTCCGCAAATCTCGGATGAATTTCAGGATGCTGCCCGCGATGCACAGAAAGGCAATCAAAAGGCGCGGCAAGGTTCGCAGAATGGCAGTCAACAACAGGTGGAGAGCGGTATCGAAGAGGCACAGGATGGAATTGTCCGTGCTCTAGCGGCTCTGCAAGACGAAGAAGAATCGGAACGGCAATCGCAGCAAGAACAAGATGGACAAAGCTTCCGCAGCGCACAAGAAGCCCTAGCGGCACAAGGACAACTCGACATGGGATGGCGGCGACAAATTCTTGAAGAAATCGCACGCCTCAGAGCAAAAGGTGAAGCAGCGGACTCGCCTTCCATACAATATCTTGAGTCACGCTTAAGGTAACCCTGCACAGGAGGACCGCGTGGCGGCACGGCTTTTTGTCCGCAATCGCATTCGCGGAGTTAGTTTTCGACACACCCGCTCGGCAACCGGTGCGGGTCGCGGCGCTGCTCCTTGGAGCACCAGCGGCAGCGCAATTCCTTGGAGTGGGCCATCAGCGGCTGATCTTCGCGCGAGCGCTCCAAAGCCATTTAAAAAAAATGATCTGCACCGCCTGCTTGCCGACCACGGCCGGCAAGAAATTCATACACTGGTGTCAGATGCCGTTGAGCAACTGGGTCAATTGCGTCAGCTCTCGCAATCACTCAAACGGTTTGCCCCTGATGAAGAACTGAGCCGCAGACTTTTGGGCGATGATGGGCTCGATGAACACGGCACGCTTCCGCTGCACGAAATTTTGGTTGAGGTTATGCGCGTTCAAAGGCTCTGGAAGCTCCGACTCGAGCTTCTCGAGATGGTTGTTATGGCGCAGGAATCAATGCGCAACTCGACTGCAAAACCTTCAAAAAAGCATCAGCCGCCGGTGGCAAAGTACGCTCCTCGGAAGAAATAAGAACGAGTCTGCGATTCATTCGCAAACCATCCACATCAAGCGTTTGAACATGAGCCTCATCGCGCATGGAGAGGCGGCTGACAATCGACAAGCCGATATTCTTTTCAACCATCCGTAGCATGCTTTGGGTTGAACGCAGGGTCATTACAATGCGCGGGTGAACGTAAAGCCTGCGAAATTCTGAATCGATGATTTTGCGAATGGTTGAGCCTTCATCGAACAGAATCATGTGCTGCTTGTTCAAGTGCATGGGCAACAATTTCTTTCCAGCTTTCTCAAGAGCCGAAGCCATTCCAACCAACGGATGATTTGGATTGGCAATCACCTGCAGTGAATCGAGAATTTCGCCATGCACGCGCATGCCTTGCAGCTCTTCGTCTTCTTGCATGGACGCATTTGGTTCACGGGTCACGATACCAATATCAATCACCTGGTTACGCACGGCGTCGAGAACACCTTTGCTGTCTTGCTCATGTAAGGTGAACTGAATATTCGCATGTTTCTCACGAAACGCAGAAATAGCATCGGGAAAGACTCCCATCACGGCTGTTGCACCACCGCCCAAATGAAGCCAGCCATCGGAAAGTTCCAAATGGTTCTTCACGACAAGATTGAGGTGTTGCATGCGTTTGAGAATGTCGACGGCATTTTTATAAACAAGGAGCCCCATAGGCGTGGGTCGCACACCGCGTCCTGTGCGTTCGAGTAACTGACACCCCATGCCTTCTTCTAAAAGTTTGAGTCGGGCCGAAAGCGCAGGTTGAGTGATATGAAGTTTCTTCACCGCAGCAGTAAAACTGCCTTCCTCAACAGCTGTCACGAAGGCTTGAAGTCTGTGAATATCCTGCAAATCAGCCACGTCATCTCCGGCTTAAAATCTCGCAATAGAGGAGGTCTTCGCACAATTGCCACCCCCTCCGCAAATCGAACCATACTAACAACTCTTTTACCAATATGGCTGATCTTCATACACCGTTGCACTGTTCGACGAATTATAAGAGTCTTGATTAATTTCGGAGGTTGTAGAGCGACTGTTGAGCTGATGCGTGGGCCAAGCAGGGTCGCTCCCTCCATTCAGCCCAACTGACATCGCATTATTTTTAGAATCTCCTGCTGCCCGCGTGGTAGCCCTAAATTTGAAGCATAGGAGAATTATCTTCCCCGTGAATATTGGAATGGATTTTCCGCAAAGGCCGCATAAATGATCGTTCCAGCATTGGAGGCTGAGGCTGTTGCGCTGCGTAATTTGAAGCCATTGGATAAGTAATCCACGATTGCAGGAGATGTATAAGCTGCTGGCTCAGCTCCGTCGGTGTTTGCATAGAGCTCATACGAAATGCCGTTGTAACGATCACGTGCAGTGTCACGTATGACCCAAGGCTCTGCAGAATCCACGCGCTTCATGAGAATGAATTTAGGTTTGAATCCTGTGTAAATGAACGGCCCGTCGGTTGAACTGTTTCCTGTGAAACTACCGATTTTGCTGAATCCAGGAACGGATACAAAACAATATGCAACGTTGTTCCCACCATTCCAACTCGATGGCCCGACACTGAACACCGAAGCCGTAGGTGCAGTGTTGTTCCAAGGTTCAGATTCCGTTGATGCCGCGGCTGCCTGGCTCATGCGCATCACCTTGGTGGGCCCAAGATCTTTATGATACACAAGCCAATTGTAGTTTTGATCACGGCTCTTTTCGAGAATCAAATCCGGCGCCTTGCCAAGGCCATGCCCCACAGTTCCGTTGCTTGCAGAGTAAGTATATCCCACAAGAGATATTCCCGCATCAGTGTTGCTGCGGAGTGTCGAGGTGATGCTTCCGAGCGTATTTGTAACAGCAGTGGTCCCAGCATTCCAAACCCACGCAACATAGGAACTTGTGTTGACCGAGGTGAAAGAACCAATTGAGAAGCCATTGGCGTTGAAAGACGTCACTCCACTTTGCGTGTCTTCAGCCACCGCAAGATCGGAGGCGAGTCGTTTATTGATCCCACGGATGGAATCAAAAATAGTGTGCGAAGAGCCGGTATTTGTGCGGTTCTTGATCCACACGAGATCCGGACTGAAGCCACCTGGCAACACAATGCTCTGATTGCTGCCGTTACCGGTGTAGGTGATGGCATCAAAAACAGTGTTGGGTTTTGCGATGGCTGGGGCTGGTAAATTTGTGTCGACCAGTGCTTTGTATCCGGCAGGCGCTGGGTATTTGAAGGGGGTTTGGCCGAAGTTCACAACGCCCGATGTGTTAGTAGACGAATTTGGATCTCCTGTGACGGGTACATAGGTTCGTCCTGTTGCCAATGTAAAAGCAGTCCCCATCGAAGTACCATTTTTGTAGAACGATAGAGCACCTGAATCGGCGTCAAATGCAATTCCGATTGTGTCACCAACTCCAGAACTACTTCCAAAAGCGGTTAAGACAGTTGAGTTATATTTATAACCACTTGAGAGATAAACCCAGGTTGATGCATCACCGCCCGGTTCTGAGGTAAGAGAATTGGCATCAGCCAAACCCATTCCAAAGGCAATTCCACCGCCGGAAAGCATTTTTCCTTCCCAGTACCACCTGCCCGAACTCACACCGATTGTTCCGTGAATTTGACCGTATTGACTTGAGCCTGTGCTTTCAAACTCCAAATTTCCAGATCGAACTGATGTGATGTGCGAGCCTTTCTTTAAAGGATTTAACGTCGCATAATTCCCGCGAACCTCGCCACCTGCGCCCGTGTCGGTGCCATAGGAGGAAGGAGTATCCACCACACTGTCGCTGCCAACGAAAATGCCGGGAGGGATTCCATCAGTCAATATAACGCCATCAACACGAATTGCAGAAACGCATCCTGGAGATCGCCCGCCGTCTGCGCCACCGTAGTTACCCCATTCCATATAGGTGAGTGCGCTTCCTGCAGCAGCCGTCACATCGAACCAGCCCTGCGTTAACCCACCACCACCAAAAGTTGTTGAATTTACTTTAAACCGACGGTCCGCCCAACCATCAGTATCAATAGAGGCCCAGACCTCAATTTTTGAAAACCCGGTGATAGGCGTTGCAAGATTCCAACGGATCTGACTCGGATTTTGGCTAGGTCCTGAAGGGAAAGTGCTGATGTCAGTATCGAATGCATATTGAGGATTAATGACAGAACCTGAACCTGAAAAAGACAGTTCAGAACTATAGATCCTGCCAGCATTTGTGTGTGTCGCATATAGAGGACTGCCATTGATGATTACCTTATGCAATCGGGATTCATGACTCCCACTAATACCTGCACTTATGCTTAAACTGCTCAGTGTCCCGGGCGTGGAAGTTGAATATATTTTCGTGTAGCTCGAGTTGTAAGGAGAACTTCCCACAGTCTGTGCGGTGACATTGGTTCCATTGACACTCAAAACAGCACCACTTGCCGGATTACCTAGCTGACCGTTTGCCATATTTCCGTAATGAATTTCCAGCGTATTATAAGGAATAGGTGCACTAAAATTAAGAGTGCCACCCGGGTTAAAATTGACTTCCTTGAAAACACTCACAGCGGTGCCATCAAGAGCCGCATCTGCCGGAAAGCCACTGTATTTCAAACCGCCTTCAGACAATTGGAAACCATTCGGTGTCCAATGATTTCCGTTTCCACTTGTGTCTTTTCCCAACGTCGATGAAGTTGTGGAAGAGTTGTCGGAAAAATCGAGATGAAAACCCATGGCACCGTATGAGCCTAAATAGGCCTTGGGCTGCAGCAATCCATTTCCATCCACAGTGGTAAAGCTTGAGGGAGTCAACGACTGTCCGTCGATCACATAAAAATCTGCGAGATAAAAATCTCCGTACCGATCGGCAGTGCCTGAGCGCCGACCAATTTTTCTTGCAGGATCAGCAAAGAGATCGATATTTGCAGTGCTGGTTGAACGCGTAGATTGCGCGACTCCGTTGACATAGAGAGTTCCATCGCCATTATGAGGCCTAGAGTAGGCGATATGATACCAGGCAGCTGGATCACGCAAAACGCCGTCTGATTTTGCCGACGTCGCATCAGCACCATTTGTGCTATTCGATACCAAAATTTTCCCGCCGTAAGTTGCACCAAAATAACTCATTGCAAGATAACCTGCTGCAGGGCTTGCTTCAAAGAGCTGCTGATCCGAGTTTAAATTCGAGAGCTTCATCCAGAACGAAATTGTGAATGATGTGTCTGCTGCGGGGGATCTCGATGTGGTTTGCGAAAGGTGTGTATTACCGCTGCTCCTAAAGCGAAGTGACCGACTGATTTTCGCAACAGAGGAGAGCGCCACAGTCACAGTGGCCGAAGTTCCTGAATTTCCCACGGCATCGGTTTGGCTGACGCTGAAACTCTTTGCGCCATCTCCAGCCGAAAGATTCCAAGACGCGAACGAGAACATTCCGCTCGGACAGGTTGTGGTTTGACCAACAACTCCTGCACCGCCCAAAACAACATTAAAACCAGCTTCACAGGTCCCAGTGAGCGCTGTGGCAACAAGAGCAGTTGTAAAGGTAGAGTTTGCAGCGGGCGAATTGATAGTAGGTGCAGGAGCCGTGTTATCGACTGTGAATGTAGCACTCGCGGAAGGTGCTAGAGATGTATTACCCGCTGCATCTTGTGCCACACCAGCAGCAATGGAAAATCCTACAGTGCCGTTGCCTGAACAGCTACTTAAAGTCACTGTTGCAGAGGATGTGGCATTCGTGGTGACAGATTTATTGCACGTTGCTCCCCCCGTGGTGTTCAAAGTCACGTCGGATAAGTTCACTGCAGAAATTCCGTTCGAGTCCGAAAAACTTATCGTGTAATTTGCGGACCCTGTGGCATTGATGACCGATGCGCTCGCATTGCCAATGCTCACCACGGGCGCTACGGTGTCCTTCACAAAGGTTCGCGTCACAGAACTCACCTGACCCACACTGTCCTGCTCAGTTACAAGAATATTTTTGCTGCCATCAGCACCCGACAACTGAATCGGTATTGAATATGTTCCAAGACCAGAGCACGTGCCGGTTGCTACATTGCTGATGATATCTGAGCTTGTGATAATGACTACAAGTCCACTTGCACATGCGCCCTGTAGGTTGAAACTCGCCGCATCCTTCTGCGCATTATTTAACGGTGACGTCATAGTGAGTTGAGGAGCAGAGTTGCTCACAGCGAACGAAGGACTCACAGAAGATGAGGCTGAAACATTACCAGCCGCATCTGAGATTTTTCCTGCCGCAACGCTGAATGTGACATTGCCGCTTGCAGCTGCACATCCACTGATGGAAAGCGTTCGTGTGGCTAAATTACTACCCGCCAATGTGGCGCTGCATCCGACACTTGATCCAACAAAAACGATGTCTGACGGGCTCAGATTGACAGCAGAGACACCACTGCCTCCGGTATCTGCAAAGCTCAGGGTAAAAGTCACAGTGTCCGACGCGCTGACTGTGGAAACACTGGGAGACGAAATTGTGATTGAGGGAACAGATTTGTCAGTTGAAATGACAGGAGATGCGCCATAATTGACAACCCCTAAGCTGTTCACAAGCCTAACGCAGACCTTAATTGCGCTGCCATTCGCAAATGAACTTGCACCTGCGAGTGGAATGCCTGCTGTGTAAGTTTGCGAAGCATCACACGTCGCAGTTGATGCAACAACTGCGAAAGTAGCGGAGTCGAAGCCAGAAGCGTCAAGCGCAACAACTGAAAGATTTGCTGCGACCTCGGCCAAATTGAGTTTACCATCAGCAGCGGCGTTGCTAAGAGAAAGACTATTGATGACAGGAGCTGAATTGTTTACGGCGACGGAGGAACTTGGGCCCACGGCAGCGGAACTGTTGCCTGCCGCATCACTGGCCACACCGGCAGCGACCGTGATGTTGATTGTGCCCGAGCCATTGCATGCACTCAAAGTTACGGAGGGCGAATTGCTTGTTCCGTTCAATACATCGACCGTACAACTCACACCACCAGTCACAGTTGTCGTCACGTGAGCCTGAGACATGTTTACCGATGAAGCTCCCGAGACTGTGAGAGGAAAACTCACACTCCCCGCTGGCGTCACAACACTCTGCGAAGGAAAACCAATCATCACAACAGGGGCGAGCAAGTCGGCCGTACCGCTGAGTGTTCCCGAACTCGAGTTTCCCGCTGAATCGGTGGTCGTAACGCTCATTTCAAATGCACCATCCGCATACACCTGCACACTGGGTGTGGCGAGACCACTCCCACTCAAATAACCCGAGCCGCCACTTTTTATTTGGCAATTGCTGGTGCACGTCAGTACGTACGATGCATTTGCTGAACCGCTCAAATTCACGTTCATTGGCGATGCATTTTCAGAAGATGAGACGAAGCCATCTGACAAAGCACTCATCGTAAGTGTGGGTGTGCTTGGAATGGACAAAACAGCATTTCCGCTGACCGATGTTGCTGCGCTGACATTGCCAAAAGAGTCGCTCAAGACGGTGTTGAATGAAATTGCGCCGTCGCTTGTGGCCCGGAGCCAGACTGTTGAATTGCCGGCAGCATTCAATACTCCAGACGAAGACAAACCACCCGCACCAAGAGTTCCACCGCTCACCACAAGGCAATGACTCCCACAATTGAGTGTGAACGAAGCATTGGGTTCGCCGTTTATTACAACTGAAAAACCACTCGCAGAATTCTCGGCTGCATTGACAACACCATCCGAAAGCACGCCCACACTGACAAACGGCGACAACGGTGCTTGGGTATCGGTGCTGATTGATGAAGAGGCACCGAATGAGATGTTACCTGCGACATCACTCACTTTAATGCAGACGACTTTGCTTGAGCCGTTTGTGAAGCCCGGATTGTTTGTCGCAGGAATGCTTACCGTGTAGGTGAGCGAATCGTTGCACAGACCGGCCGAATCAGCCAAAGCGTATGAAGCAGATTCACCAGCGGCAAGAGAATACGAAACAACGGGAAGACCTGCCGAAACAGATGCTGCGTTCAATTTAGAACCTGGGTTCATGTTGATGAGCGAGAGTGTTGTCAGCGAAGGAGGATTTTTATCCACCATAATGTTGCTCGAAGAACCGTAAATCACAACACCAAGACTGTTTGTCAGCCGCACGCAGACCTTCGCTGTAAAGCCATCCACAAATGAACTCACTCCTGCGAGTGGAATGCCTGCTGTGTAAGTTTGCGAACCATCGCACGTCGCAGTTGAGGCAACAACCGCATAAGAGCTTGTGTCAAAACCTGATCCGTCCAACAAAACGACCGCTTGGTTGGCCGTAGCTTCAAGAGCATTCAGCCGGCCATCTGATGCACCATTCACAAGAGACAAGCTGTTAAAAATCGGAGTTGAATTGTTGACTGTCACGGCCATTCCAGGGCCCACAGCATTTGAAATATTTCCAGCAGCGTCAACAGCAATTCCAGCAGCCAGAGAAACCGATAAATTACCAGCAGCCGAGCAACTGCCGAGCTGAACTGTTGGGCTCGTTGAAGACCCATTAATCACCGTTGCAACACAACCTGTGCCACCTGAAATTGCAATATTCGCAGCCTGTAAGTTTACCGCTGAGGAGCCCGTCACAGTCACAGGAATTGAAAACAGACCTGACAGCGGAATGAGCGGAAGCGATGGCGTACCTAAAACAACCAAAGGCGGCGTAAAATCAGACTCACCTGTCGCCACAACCTCTGAACTTTCGTTGCCGAAAGTGTCGCTCAACTTGGCCGAAACCCTAAAAAGACCTTCTCCTGTCACCAAAATTTGCGCCACGGCGGTCCCTGGAATTCCATTGCTTAGAACTCCAGTTTCCCCACTTATGACGGTGCAATTTGCAAGACAATAAACTCTGTAATTCGACAGTGCCGCACCAGAGATTGTCACACTGAGTGGCGAAGACTGCTCACTTTTGTTCACCAAAACATCGGAAATTTCCACACTGTCGAGGAGAGGTGCAGATTTCGACACAGCCAGAACTTCAGACTCCCCATAAACTGCATCACTTGTGCCATTGAAAAGCTTTACGCACACCTTTCGTTTGCCCTGATCAAACTCCGAAAATGCAGACGCCTTCGGAACATCAACAACGAAACCGGTGGCGGAATTACAGACATCTTTAGGCGCAACGACTGTGTAATTTGCGAGATAATAACTCAACGCATCCAATGCCACGACAGGCTGATCGAGGTTTATTTCTGCCGCATTAAGCTTTCCGTCTGCGGCACCATTTATGAGTGTTAGGCTCTTAAAGACGGGAGGATATGAGCTTGTCGAAATACTCGCTGCTTTGGATGTATGCCCCGTGCAGAGCTCTTTTACATTTTCGTCTGAATACTCGGAATGTTTGATTCGAACCACAAAACAAGTGTTGTTTTTGAGAAGAAGATTTTCTGTGATGAAAAAACCCTCTGTGGTTTGACCGCTCGGCTTGGAAAAATCAAATTTGGATTGGTTTTTGAGCTGCGATGATGATGAACCAGAATTTTCCGTACCTTGTGCAACTTCTCGCGAATAAACCTCATAGGTGAGAGTCACTCCAGGCACCTTCTCCCACTCGAGAAGCCACGTTCCATCTGGTCTTGCCTGCGCACTGCCAATTCCTGGAAAGACGTAGGAAGGTTCGTTAAAACCTTGGGTTTGGGC
>RGDM01000053.1 GCA_009918675.1 bacterium | reverse complement strand
CCGTTGTTTCCGTCGCCACCTCTGCCAGCTTCGCGTGATTTTTGGATCGCTCGCAGCGCGAAAACCGAAACTTCGCACATGAGATAAAATGGAATTGCGACCAATGTCTGGCTAAAGACGTCGGGCGGGGCAAGCAGCGCGCCTATGATAAAGGAAGCAAGGAATAGAATTCGCCGGTTGTCTGTGATGTGATGAGGTTTCAAGAGCCCAACCAAACCCAACAGAGAAATAACAACCGGGACTTCAAAAATAATTCCAAAAATCATGACAAGGGTTGTCAACGATCCAAAATAATTTTCGTACGTCATTTCAACCACGGCATAGTCAGCAGCCCACTGCAGTGTCTGCGCAAGAAATGCTGGGACAATAAGAAAAAATCCAAACAGAATTCCAACATAGAAAAGCCCAATACTGGAAATAATCAGCCACGAAGCAATTTTCCGTTCGCGTTCGTAGAGCGCTGGAGCAATGAATAACCAAAGCTCACGCATGATAAACGGTGCGCCCAAGACAGCAGCGATAATCATGCACATTTTGAAGTTTACCCACATGACTTCAATGAGGCCAATTGTCTTCAGAGTTTTCGCAGTTGACGCGACAGCCGCTGTTGCACTTAAACATTGGGTTGGCCAGGAGAAAAAACTGCCAAACTTTTCAAGAGCAAGCTGCAAGCTTTCACCAGCCTTGCTGGCTTCGGCAAGAATGAAACCGTAGCAGGTGTATGGCAGCTGCAAGAATTGGATAATCGGCTTCATGAACCAGAATGCGATACAGCACAACAAAACGTACCATTTGACAGCGCGAACAATATGCTTTCGCAATTCGCCGATGTGCGAGACAAGGCTCATTTCCGCGCCTTGTCGAGCAAAGTTATCGCCCTGAACCTCTTTCTGCCGATCGATCTTGCGCTGAACACCCTTTTTAAAAAAAGATGAAAGAGTGTCGACAATTTTCATCCGCTATTTCGCCTCCAGCCAATTTCGCCCGTAGCCCACATCGGCCACCAGGGGAATAGAAAACTCCACCGCACCCTCAAGAGCATTCTTCAGCAGAGTTGCAGTTGCGTCCACCTCATCCTGTGGGCATTCCAACACCAATTCGTCGTGCACTTGCAAAAGGATCCGAGCCTGTAGACGACTTTTGCCGAGTGCTTCGGCGACGCGCAACATGCCGAGTTTCATAATGTCTGCCGCAGTGCCCTGGATAGGCGAATTGATAGCAATATTTTCCAGTGCCTTAACCTCGGCAGGATTGAAACTGCGCGACATGTCCACAGAGCGGGGGCGGCCAAAGAAGGTATACACGACTCCCTTTGTGTGAGCCGCTTGGCGTTGCTCTTCGAGGTAACGATAGACGCCTGCAAAGTTGAGGAAATACCTTTCAATAAAAGACTTCGCCTCTGCCAGTGGTATCTTTTGTTCACGCGCCAATCGCTGCGCTCCCATGCCGTAGATAATGCCAAAGTTAATCGTTTTGGCATTGCTGCGCTCACCGGACGTCACCTCGTCAGGATTCTTGCCAAGAATTCGCGCGGCTGTTTGCCGGTGAATATCAGCACCCGAACGAAATGCTGAGAGCATCGTCTCGTCTTGAGCTAAATGCGCCATCACTCGCAACTCAACTTGCGAGTAGTCGATTGAGATGATGACCTGGGATGGATCGGAAGCACAAAAAGCCTGGCGAACCTTTTTACCAAGATCCGTGCGGACGGGAATGTTTTGCAGATTCGGGTCGCTGCTGGAAAGACGCCCTGTGGCGGTGCCAATCTGATGAAAGCTTGTATGAATGCGGCCTGTGGACTTCTTCACGAGCTGAGGCAAGACCAAAATGTAGGTATTGAGTAGTTTTGATAACTCGCGATGCTCCTGAACAAGTGCAACCACGGGGTGTGCCTGGAATTGCTCGAGTACGTTCGCATCGGTCTTGTAGCCAAGGGTTGTGCGGGCAAGTTTCCCTTTAAAACCAATAGCCTCATGAACTTTGAGATTCTCGAACAAAACAACACCCAATTGCTTGGGACTTGCGATATTGAATTCTTGTCCACAGAGAGCAAAGATTTGCCTTTCGGTTGCGGAAATTCGTTCCTGCACCTCGGCAGAAAGGTCGGCAAGGTATTCGGAATCGATATGCACGCCTGTGCGTTCCATATTTGCCAAGACGCGCAATAAAGGCATTTCTAGTTTGAAAAAAAGCTCTGCAACTTTAGGCTCATTGGCAAGTTGAGATTCGAGTTTATGCCAGAGCCGCAGCGTGGCATCGACGTCTTCGCAGGCATATTCGCTGATCACATCCAGCGGCACTTCGGTCATCGACTGTCGCCCAGCTTCTTTGCCGATCAACTTTGAGGTTGGAATTTTCTCAAGCCCAAGCACTTTCAAAGTTTGCGCATCAAGACCATATCCACCCGCCGACGGATTTAAAATCCAAGCTGCAATCATCGAATCGGCAATAGGCCCTTGACCAAGCTCCACACCTAGATTGAAGATTTGGTGCAAATCGAATTTTAAATTATGCGCAACCAAGAGAGCGCTTCGTTCAGCAAACGCTTTTTTCAATCCAGATAAGGCTTCTTCAATGGAAAATTCGGCCGCTGGCAACATCTGCGCCAGCCCGCTTCCCGACATGTGCCCAGCAAAGAGCGGAATGTAATAACCTTGACCTTCGGCGAAGCTGAAACTGCAGCCAATGGGCCGATGCTCGATAAAGTCGAGGCCTGTTGTTTCAGTATCGAAGGCAAAAGCTTTGGTTTGCGGCGAGGAAATTTTCGCAAGCACAGAATTCAGCTCAGCGCGTGTTAGAACACACACATAATTGCGCGTGCCCCATTCTTCGCGTTGCACAACGGGTTGCTGTGTTTCACTCTCGCTCTCTTGCAAATCGCTCCCGTCAGCAAACAAAAGTCCTTCCGGGGCAGAAGATTTTTTTGCAGAACTTAAATCTCGGCCTGCGTTTGTTTTGCCGCGAGCACCTGGGCCAGATTTGCTATTGCTGGCAAATCCGCGCAACAATGAATTCATCCCCAGATGTTCAATTTCATGCTTGAGTTTTTCATTATGTGAGAGCTGATCCCACGTGTATCGCATCAGCGATTCATCGACATCGAGCGGCACTTCGGTGTGAATTTGCACGAGCTGACGAGATAAGAATGCATTGTCGCGACTGGTTTCGAGAAGTCCACGCATGCGTTCGTTACTCACCCGTTGCAAATTCTCATAGATATTTTGCAGCGAACCAAATTCTTGAATGAGTTTTGCAGCGCCTTTGTCACCAATCCCTTTGACCCCAGGCACGTTATCGACCTTGTCACCGGTAATAGCCAAAACTTCGCACACTTGTTCAGGCGGTACACCAAAATAATCAATGACGTGTTCGCGGCCCATGATTTCGTAATCATCGCCCGCCTTGAGCGAGAAAAGTTTGATGTTATCGTTGACCAACTGCATGAAGTCTTTGTCGGCAGAAACGATAAACACGTCTCCCTCGCGCGAAAACCGTTTGGCAATCGTGCCAATCACGTCATCGCCCTCGTAACCAGCCAGCGAGAAGCTTGGTATCTCACTGCGCTCGAGCAATTCTTTGATGATTGGTATCTGCACTAATAAATCGGGTGGGGTTTCCGAACGGTTGGCTTTGTATTCCGCATAAGATTCATGGCGAAAGGTTTTTTCTTTGCGATCCCACGTCACTGCGACGTGAGTCGGATTTTGCTCTTTAACAACCTTCTGAAGAATCTTGATAAAGCCGTAGATGGCCCCCGTCGGGGTTCCATCGGGAGCAGTGAGTCCGGCTCTTCCCATGGCATAAAACGAGCGGAAGAGCAGCGCCATTCCGTCGAAGACAAACAACCGAGGATGTTCCGAAGGATCGCGCTGCGTGTGTGACACAACCTCAACCCTCGACTTCTTCAACAGCGCGATGAACCGCAGGTCGCATCAAAGGAAACAGAACCGTGTCCTTGATATTATCACAGCCACACAAAACCATGGTGAGCCTGTCGATACCAATTCCAACGCCAGCAATGGGCGGAAAACCGTGTTCCATGGAAGTCAGATAGTCTTCATCCATCGGCATGGTTTCCTCGTCGCCCGCTTCGCGCGCGCGCATTTGCTCTTCAAAGCGTTCACGCTGATCAAGAGGGTCGACAAGCTCGGAATAAGCCTTAACGATTTCAACGCCGGCAACAACAAATTGCCACATGTCCACATAGCGCGAATCTTTTGCATTGCGACGTGCAAGAGGCGCCATGTCGGCCGGGTAGCGTTCAATAAAACAGGGCTGAATGAGCTTTGGCCGTGTCACTTTTTTATAAAGTGCATCAACCGTATTTGCCCAGTTCATAGAATCAAGATCATCGAGATGAATATTTTTCTTTTTGAGGGCTGCGAGCAATTTTTCTTTGCTTGACTCAACGCGGATATCAATCCCGCAATCTTGCAAAACAAGTTCGCTGTAATCATACACAGGCCACTTGCCGCCGAAATCGACCTCATGACCGTGCAACTTCACCTGCGCGGTGCCGAACACGCGGTTGATGAGAGTGTGGATCATGTCGGCAACATATTCGCGCATCAGGTCGGCATTCCAATATGCAGCATAAAACTCGAGCATACTGAAATCTTGCAAGTGAGTTGCAGAAATACCTTCGTTGCGGAAACAGCGCGCGAATTCATAAACCTTATCAAAACCTGCACCAATGCAGCGTTTCAAATAAGTTTCAGGAGCAATGCGCAGGGTGCAGGCAATGTCGAGTGCATTGTGATGTGTATGAAAAGGCCTCGCGAGTGCACCGGAAGGTTGGGTTTGCAAAACCGGAGTTTCCACTTCAAGGAAGCCAGCGTCTTCAAGCGAACGGCGCAATGATTTTACGATTTCGATTCGTTTTCTAAAAACATCTCGTGAATCAGAATTCATGATGATGTCGAGATATCGCTGACGGTAGCGAGTTTCGATATCCTCTACGCCATGATACTTTTCAGGTAACGTGCGCAAGCACTTGTTGAGCAATTGAAAGGATTCCACCCGCACGGTGAGTTCGTTTGTTTTGGTGCGGAAGATCTCGCCCGTGACACCAACGAAATCTCCAACAGCGATGTCAGAAACAAAGGTGTCAAACATTTCTGGTGCTTCTTCAGTTTTCCGCACGCAGAACTGCATGCGACCTGAGTAATCGAAAATGTGAGCGAAAAGAATTTTCCCCATGGTACGAAGTCCAACCACCCGACCCGCCAACGCAACATCGCGGGTACCTTCTGCCAATGTCAGGGCTTTTTCGACCGTATGGGTCTTGGGGTAGCTATCGGCAAGGTTGTTACGTTCACGGTGTTCAAGAAACTTGCTTTTCTTGATTTCAAAAACAGCATCTGACATGGGGAAGCACTCCCTGGAAACGAGTCTTAATTTGATGGGGCCTGAAATATGGTCTTCCGACTTTTCACGCTTACCACGATGGCTTTTATCAAAACAAGGACGAAGCCGAGCAAGACAATGCTACTCCCGACCGGCCAATCCAGAGCAAAGGCCATCAGAAGGCCCAGGAAGGACAAAATAAGGCTGAACAGCAGTGCTCTCAAAGAAAATGCTGACTTTGGCGGCAAAAGAGCCGCAGGGAGAGTCATGAGTGCCGACATCATCAACCCGCCAACCGCAAAAAGCCCCGTCAGCACAGCAGCGGTGACCAAAACAGGAAAAAGCCGCTCAATGAACTCAATCCGAAATCCAATCAGGCGCGCGAATTCGGCATCCGACAACCAGGCGTCCCAGTCTTTGCGGAGGACAAGCAAAACCAACACAACAAGCAAAAGCACGGCTGCCAAAACAAGCGCATCGGTTTGGCCGAGATTAAGAACATCACCAAACAGAAATCGTTCGAGGTCTAGCCGCGTGCCACGCAGCTTTGAAACTGCAACAACTCCTGCTGCAAAAAAACCGGTGAGAGTTAATACTGCAGCGGAGTCAGGTGGCAAGTTCAATATCCGCTCGAGCCGCTCAACCAGAAAACTTCCGAGCAGACCTGTCACAGCTGCACCACACATCAGGCTGCCCCAGAGCGGCCAATCAAAAGCCACAGCCGCAAAATAACCTGCAACCAAACCTGGAAAAACCAAATGAGCTAAGGTGTCGCCAACATATGCGCGTTGCTTGAGAACAATGGTTGGGCTCAGGAAGCCGCATAAGCCACCCACAAGAAGCGTGCACAGCAAAGCCATCTGCGCAAAATCCGCCTCAAGAAAAGAACGCAACATGGTCAGGTCGATGAATGAGTCTTGCAGCATGTGTCGTCCTTGGGTTCATAGCGTATCGAGCAAAACTCTTCATTGTGTTCGCGTTCGAAAACAAAGCGAGCGGATAAAAACTTTTCGTAAGCCTCAAAATGGTGGTCAACCATCACCACACAGATGTTATTGCGGTGAGCCAAGATATGTAACGTATCCATCAACTGTTCCTGACAGCAGATGTCTAGGTTTGCGAGAGGTTCATCGAGAAAGATCATCTTGGGATTGGCCAAAATCGCACGTGCAACAAGCGCACGGGTTTTCTGGCCACCACTCAGGAGATGAAAAGATTTATTGGCATCTGAGGTGAGGTCCCACTGCGCGAGAGCTGTGTTGACCCGGCGCACGGCCTCTTCTTTTGAGGGCGGATGTCGACCAAATCCCTGCATTACAAAATCGTGAACGGTGATTTGAAAGTAGCGGTTCACTTTGTGGGTTTGCGGCACGTAGGCAAGCACGCCAGGATTCGTTCCTGGAAGGCGGCCGTTGATGGTGACTTGACCCGCATGAGGCACAACCAGACCAAGCCAAGTCTTCAGCAGAGTTGATTTGCCTGAACCATTGGGGCCGATAATTGCATAGATGCCGCCGTCTTCAAGCCGCCCAGAAAAAGGCCGGTTGAGCGCCGGGCGGTTCTGATATCCAACGACCAAATCGTTCCAAACCAAGGTCATGAAAATGCGTCCTTACTGCTTCAGCCCAGCAACAATTGTGTCCGCGTTGGTCTCCCAAAGGCCAGTGATCGTTCCTGCGGGAGTTCCTTTTGCGGACAAACCATCCGCGAACAATTCTCCACCCACCTTCACCCCCGCTTCAGCTGCAATCTTTTGCACCGTATCACGCGGCATTGAACTCTCAACAAAGACGGCTTTTGCGCCCTCTTTTTTAATTTCGTCAATCGCTTGTTTCATTCGTCCCGGAGTGATGGCCGCTTCGGGCGACACACCCATGATTGCGATCACTTTCAGCCCGAAGTGATCGGCAAAATAACCAAAAGCATCGTGATTGGTGGCGAGCACCCGACGCGACGATGGAATTGTTGATATTTTCGCGAAAATGCTGCTTTCAACCGTCTTTGAGCGCTGCACAAAATTGCGCATGCAGGTATCCCACTCGCTCCTTTTGCTTGGCATTTTTTGAGCAAGAAAGATAAATAAATTGCGCGCAACTTCCCGGGTTATTTTCGGTGAATGCCAGATGTGTGGGTCGCGGGTTGTTAGGCCCTTCGCCTGAACATGTCCTTCGTTCTTTGCAGCATCACCCTCGGTATGAGCTTCAATGGTGCGAAGGTTTATGGCCTTTGTCGCTGTAAACAGCTTATTCGCTTGACCCGCGTTTTTTTCCGACCATCCTTCAAAGCCCTCGCCAATCACAAGACGAAGGTCGGCTGTTGACCACAACATCCGACTGCGCGGTGTGAGCTGATAACTATGCGGGTCAGTGCCAGGGGCAACCAGCGGAGGGAGGAGCTCAACTCCGGAGCCCCCGCAGGTGACCTCACCCGCAAGTTCACTCAACCATGCCACACTGGCAGCAACTTTTAGAGTTTTTGCATGCGAAATTGATGGACAAAGCACAAGCATAACAATGGGAATAACGAAGCGAATCGCAAGTCCATCGGCCAAGGAGTTTTGGTACGCTTTGATTGCTGGAACCAATCCAATCAAAAAGCCAGCCAGCAAGATAATGGCCAAAAATCCGTATTCCAATCCACTCAGTGGCCGGATGGGAATCAACATTCCAAACGCAGATTCAATCATGGATTGCGTTCCAGCCAGCACTGCGTAGGTCAACAACACGCCAAGAACAGCTCCAAGGCTGGTCAGCACCAAGGCTTCAATCACAAGCAGTCTGGCAATCTTTGCAAGCCCTGCACCAACACTGCGGAGAATTGCCATCTCTCTGCGCCGTTCTTGCAACGAGGTGTAAAGCGCAATGAGCATTGCGAGCAGGCCAACAACCAACACGCTCCAAGAAACAATCCGCAAACCATCCTCTGCATACGAAACAACCGACCAAAGCTCGCTGAGTGCGACACCCGGTATAATTGCCATCAATGGCTCGCCGGAATAGGTGTTGATCTCACGCTGCAATCCAAGGGTTTCAATCCTGTTTTTTGTTCGAACCAGGACAGAGGTGATCTGATCTACTTTTATGTCTTCTTTGCGAAGAGTTTGCGCGTCCCGCTCTTCACCTTTTCGCGGCGGCGCCCCATCTTTCCAATCAATATGAATAGCCTCAAGACCTTCGAGTGTAATATAAATAGAGCGGTCGATAGGTGTTCCTGTCTTGGCAAGAATTCCCGAGACAACAAACGGCTTGTCATCGTGGTTGATGATCCCCGGACCATCGGTGACACCGTGAGTCACCACGACCTTTTGACCCAGTGTGTAATGCAGACTTTCTGCAACTTCAGAGCCGAGCGCGAGATCAAAAAGTGCAGATGGCGCATGCCCTTGTGCAAAGCTAATGCTGCGGTCCTGACGAAACCGGTAGTGGGTGTAAAAATCTTCATTGGTGCCAACAACTCGAAATCCGCGGTGGCTATCTCCCAACGAATATGGAATCACCCACTGAACCGCAGGATGCTGACGCAACTTCTGATAGAAATCAAAAGACATGTTGGCGGTTGCGCTGCCCAGGCGAAAAACTGTGTAAAGAAGCAACTGGGTGGTTCCACCTTTGGCTCCAACAATCAAATCTGTTTGTGAGATCGTGTTTGAAAAACTCTCGCGCGCGCCCTGGCGAACACGCTCAATTCCAAGCAGTAACAAAACGCTGAGAGCAATCGAGAGAATTGTGAGCGACGAGGTCAACCGGCGGTTCCAAAGACTTTTCCAAAGAATTGTGTTCATAATTATACACCCGCCAATTGCATTGCTTTGTTGATTTCAGCAAGTCCAACAGAGCGATCAAACAAAGAAGCTAAAGAGCGATCGTGGCTGACAAACAAAACTGAAGTCTTTTGACTTCTTGCTTGCTCAAAAAGTGTTTTCAAAAATACTTCGCGCAGATCTGAGTCAAGCGCCGAGGTGGGTTCATCTGCAACAATAAGTTCTGGAGAGCCAATCAGCGCGCGCGCAGCCGCAACTCGCTGCTGCTGACCAACGCTGAGTTCGCCAGCGCGTGCATCCAAGAGGTGCGCGATTCCAAGTTTTTCTGCCAACATGCGCGCTTGTTCGCGTGCCGCTGCAATTGACTGAAACTTCGCTGCGCGCTGCTTGTTCATCTGAACTGGCAACAAAATATTCTCTAGAACGTTTAGGAACGGCAATAAATTAAACACCTGAAAGATATATCCCATGTGCTCGGCCCGCAAAGCATCACGTTTTCCGGCACTCATCTGTTCAAGCGCATGGCCAAGGATTTTAACGTGGCCCTTTTGGATAGAAAGAACTCCGGTGAGAAGACTCAACAAAGTTGTTTTCCCGCTTCCACTCGGGCCGTGTAGAAAAAGCATTTCACCGCGTTCTAAAGAAAAAGACGGAATATCGAGCACTGCGCCCCGCCCCTCATAGCTATGATGAAGGTGAGAGATGCTTAAAACATGGCCGTTCTGTGACATATTGACTCCGGATTCAGCGTTGCCGTTGCTCGGGAGATCCGGCATGGCAAGCCCACGCCGCAACCTAACATATCGCCATACTTCTGAAAACTTTTTGAAAACGCTTTAAATACCTTGGAAAGCGTGCCATGGAACGCATCGAAACCGCGCGAAGGTGAGCTGGCATGCAGAAATCACATGGAAACGACTACCAACTCGAAATTCTCGACAATGGAGTCGTGTCGTTTCGTCATCAGCAAACCGGAGAAATTCTGCACGGAAGCGTGGGCCCTGAAAAAGAGGCTGAACAACTCTATATTCAGGCCAGTGGCCTAGTTCATTGGCCTCACTCGGTTGCGACTGTTTTCGACATTGGCATGGGCTGTGGGGCACAGCTGCTCGCGCTGTTGGATTTTCTGAGTTCTGATTCGCCTTGTAATCAATTAGACATTTTCAGCTTTGATCTTGAAAAAAATGGCCTCAAAGCCGCTCTCGAAGCGCAAGCGCATTTTGCCAGCGTGCGTCGCCACTGCGATTTTCTTGCTCGAGCCTGTCAAGAGAACCATTTCACTTGGACGATGAGCAACGGAAAATCGTTGCGCTGGACTTTCGTGGAAGGCGATTTTCTGCAAACCATCCTCGCCCCAAAAATCGCAAACCCTGAGCTTAAGGCTGATTTCATTTTTTATGATTTCTTTTCTCCAGCAAGCCATCCTTGGCTTTGGACACACGACCTTTTTAGCAAACTTTTTCAATATGCAGTTCCGCAGACGAGGCTTGTCACTTATTCAAGTGCAACCTGCGTTAAAGCCGCTCTTGCGGCTGCAGGCTGGTACGTTGGAACGACAATTCCAAGTGGCAAAAAAGCGCATTCTATTCTTGCGGCAGGATCTCTTGCCAGGCTTGAAAATCCTCTCAACAGCTCGTTCCTTGGAACCTTCGAGCGCTCGCACAAACCTTTTTGTGAAGCTGAAAGTGAATCAAGCAAGCGGACCATCCGCGAGCAACTCGCAGAGCATCCTCAATTCAAATCAAATCAATAATGAGAGGTTTGAGTTGGCTCTCTGCGAGCATTTGGCAGGTCAATTACTTCAGGAACTCCATGAGGCTTGGACCAAGCACCTTTGCACTTGCATTCAACGTGTATGAGAGAGCAGTTTCGGCACGCTTCATATCCAAGGCCGTTGATACGGGGTCTGCTGATTCCAAATTCACGTTGTCTTTCATGGCAAATTCTTCAAGATGATCCAACCGCTCGGCAGCATCACGAACTGCCGCACGACGCGCACCCAACGACGCGGTCATTTCGGCAAGCTGAGTCAGCGCACCGTCAAGCCGTGAACTCGCTCTAAAAATTCCATCAACATTATTCGTTTCCAGCGACTTTTTGAAATCTTGAACAATTCTCAACAAAGGCACTTCTTCGCCATGATCCTTGACAGAAATCTCAAAAATTCGCCGACCCGGAATATTGATTGGACGAAAAGTATCTTCATCAAGTTGAACGTAAATGAGTCCGTCGTCGCCTGCGTAATGACCATCACCCGAAACGGGCGGGGTTGAGGTTTGAAAACCACCAAAAATAAACCTATCGCCATAGGTTGAGTTGCCCAATTGAACGATTTGATCGGAAAGCTGCTGCACTTCGTGAGAAACCGTGTTGCGCGATCCTGCATCCCACACACCGTTCGATTGTTGCACTGCGAGTTCCTTTGCACGCATCACCGTGTCCGAGATACTCCGCAAGGAATCCTCTGTTTTTCCAAGAAAACCTTCAACGTAATCGTTGGTGCGGCGGAATTGGTTAATATTTTCAAGCTTAGTTCGATTGCGAAAGACGCGCACTGTTCCGCTTGGGTCATCGCTCAATGAGCGCAGCTTTCGACCTGACGCGGCTTGATCTTGCGTATCAAGCGCAAAGGCACGGGCCTGATTCACCCGATTCTCTGTTGCATCAAATTTCATGCGTTCAGAAACGCGCATGTGCAGCTAACCCCTTTCAAATCATCGTTTCAAATCAAGAACTGTTTTAAACATTTCATCGGCCGTGGTAATGATCTTGGAACTCGCTGTAAACAAATGTTGGTACTTAAGCATATTAGCAGCTTCTTCGTCGAGCGAGACTCCAGTGATCTGCTCTTTTTGGGTCTCAACGTTTGCCTTGACAATATTCGCTGCTTTGAGCTCGTTTTTCGCCGACATAGTTGCAGAACCCAGCGAAGAAACAAAGTTGTCGTAGTACATGGTTGCGGTTGATGTGCCATTATCAAACAAAGGTTTATTGAATGAGCGGATGAGCTCGTTGGCAATAACGTTGTCACCCGGTGTCATTGCAGTCATTCCAGCGGAAATTGCATTGGTGTCTTGCTGAATCAAGCGCGACACTGAAATTTGTTTCGCGGCCTCAAAGCGCTTGTCGTCAATACCTTCAAAAAAATCTCGCCCGTTGGCTTTTGAAAATTCGCCCCGGCCAAATCCCTGTGAATGAATTTGGTTGAATTGTTGACCAAATTTTTCGGCAAACTCATTGAGATTGTCACGAATTCTCTGTGCGTATTTATCGCGCACGTCGAGCATTCCAGAAATTTTTCCTGTTCTAAACGATTGAGTGATGTCATTTACTTTTGTATTTGCAAAGTCTGATACAACCACCTTGGGCTGCTGAGAGTCTTCGTCTACATTCATCCGCAGTTCTGCAGAGAAAATTCCTTCGACAAGCAGCGACCCACCTGGTCCACGCACGGTATAAAGACCGCGATCGTCTTTATACATCTGAATATCCATGAGTTTCGACAACTCTTTCAAGGCAAGATCGCGGCGATCATCGAGGTCGTGAGGACGCGTATCATCGCCCATTTGTAGGGCAAGTATCTCTTTATTCAAAGATGCAACTTCTTTTAATTTCTGTGTTGCAACATCACAATCAACCTGTAGCTCTTCAGAAATATCCGACTGCAACTGCGACACGTTGGCATGCGCGACATTCAAAGAAGAAGTTAAGTTGTTCGCTGTTTCCAAGAGGTGAATCCGCATGGCAGGCTCTTCGGGCATATTGGCGAAATCGCGCAGTGCACTGCCAAAAGAATCCATCCGCACACGGACTGTCGCGGTCAGGTCCGGATTGAAATAGCCCTCAAGTCGCGACAAATTGTGTTCAAAAGATTCTGCTCGCCCCTGATTCTGAGTTTCTCTCCGCAACGCAGTTTCAAGGTATTCATTCTGCGCGCGCGAGATACGTGCAACTTGTGCACCCTGCCCTAAGATAAGTGTTCCGTACTGTGCCGGATGGTTGGGTTCAAAATCGGGTCGCTGACGGCTATATCCAGGAGTTTGGGCGTTGGAAATGTTATGCCCAGTGATTTCAATCCCAAGACGCGAGTTACCCAGGGATTCGCCACCAACGTTAAGGATATGCTGTAAGCCTGTTGGCATACGCTACGCCCTCACCCGAACAAAGGTGATTCCGTCTTTCTGAACGTTAGGCGCAACACTTCTTCCCTTTTCATTGTAGCGCTTCGTCAACGCGGCTTCGTTTTGAAACACCATCACAGAGCGTTTGAAATTTCGCGCAAGAGCGCTGAGGATCAATTTATTTTGCTCAATCCGAGGCTGCGCATGAAGGAAGGCGGAACGATAAATCACCGCGATGCTCTCTATGTCGCCGAGCGAAGCGCGCACCCGTTGATGGGTTTCCGCATCAACCAGGCGTTCAATATTTTCCAAATACGAACGCGCAACAGCGATAAATTCAGTCAAAGTAGGCATCTTTCCGCGCGCATCAAATGCCATCATAAAGCAAAGTTTCTTGAGAACTTGCAGACGTCGATCTTCGGCCGCTTGTATTAAGCGGACGATTTGATCTTTTTCTGTGACCAATTTCTCGAATTCGGGCAGAGAAAATGACACGACAAGTTCCTCTTCACGTGCAAGCACGCCAAGGAGATCTTCCATCAGGGTCATTTGCTGCTGCAAGCACTGGAGAAACTGGGCCAGGAGTTTCAGGAGCTCATTCATCGGCCCACCTCAATCCCTCAGCTCAACGCGACTTCCGGATCTTTGGAAAGCTCGTCGCGGATGGCCTCACCGAGAATTCCATCAGCAATCTTTCCAGCGTCGGGCTTGTATTCACCGCGCTCAATCATCGATTTAAATTTTGCGACTTTGTCTTCACGAACGTCTGGAGTTGAATCAATGACCTGGCGAGCCAGGTTCATCTCTTTTGCGCGTGGAGAAATCTGGACGTTTGCAGCAGCCTGCTGGGCCATCGGCTGAACTGCTTTGGCATACGCATTTGCAGCAGACTTAGGAGCCTGCACGCCGTCTGCCTTTTTAGCTTCGCCCGCAGACTTTTGCCCCACAGGTGCGCTGTTCGAGGGAGTACCCTGCGGCTTAATAGTATTGACTGCCATGCGAAACCCTCCTTGGAGTTCAAATTGCACACTAACACCGGTTTCGCGGAACTTGAGTGGCAAAGCTGTCCGGGCGCCAAATTGGCCTCAGACCGGGCAGAAGTTGCCCCCTTAAAATGAGAGCTCGGTGCGCGCCAAGGTCAGCGAGAGGTCGGACTCAGTGCTCGTCTGATATTCCTTACTATCTAATTTCTTCTTGGTCTGGTTCCATTCATAACCGACGCCCGAGCTCAAGTGAAGGTTTTTTGCAGGGCTCCAGGCCCACATCAATTCGGCCGAGGCTCCGAGGGTTTGGTTCTGGCGATCAGACGAAGTCTGCTCATAAGCAGACTTTGCGAGCGCCACGAACGGAACCACACTTAGCTCAACGCCTTCACCCAAGATTTCGAACTCGTGGTTCACAAACAAGCCAAACCTTTGGGTGCTGGTGCTTTTCAATTTGCTGCCATCCGGCTGAGTCAGGGGTTCGGAGTGTTGCACCGAGTTAACCCCAAAGAGTAAACCCACTTCAACATCTTCAGAAGGCTTCATCCCGAGCCAAACCTCACGGTTGCCGCCCTGCGCAAGTGGATAAAAGTATGCAACCCACTTGCCTTGGTGAAGACCAAGTTTAAGCCAAGGGTATTCGGCTTCTTCTCCATGCAAACCAAAAGTGTCTACGTAGATATAGCTTTCGCTCACTTCTGGGTTATCTGTTGGCTTTGCCTTGCTGCTCAACTTGCCCAACTTTAATCCATTGAGCGCAAGACTAAAACTTGCCGACTCAGCCGCAAGTGCAGATGACAATGGCAACACTGAAAGAATTAAAGCCGAGGCTAATTGAATACGCATTTTGCATTCTCTCCGATGAGCTGTTTGCGGGCTTCTTCTGCTGAGCCCCTCATGGAGAATGCTACCTCAGCGCGACTTTATTGCAAAATGATAATTGTTACCAAAGTTGGAATCGAAAAAACTTGCAGCTTGGTGAAATGCTAAAAACCACATTGAGACTTGTTTTGCCGAAGGCGGAATATAAACTTTCGGGATAAACCCAACCACCTGCATGGGATTCTCTCGATTCACCGCAACCAACGGGTAGCTCTGCACGGGGCCGTCGTCGAACTTCACTTGTGCGCTAATGTTCCAAAGCGATTCATCGTTGGACTGGAAATCGATTTGTTGGACGATCCGTTCGATGGAATACTTCAAATCAAAACTCTCACCCGCAATCAATTGACCTTCCTGAGTCACTTTCCAATCTGGTTCGAAATTTAAGACACCCTGAGCACGACCACCATTGACGTGAAAGGTTGTTAGCGAATCGTTGCCGCCATCTTGAATAACTTGACCTTCGGGCGTTGTAATAAAAAACCGGAGCAGCAGATCGCTGCTTGCTTGTTGAGCACACTGAAGATGCACCGGGGAAAGCAACAAGTATCCGTTCTCGGGATCGCGAAACCCATGCCCCAAGAGCTGCGACTGCCAGGTGCCATTGAGTGTCCGCCACTGCATTTCCACCCTCTCGCTTTGGCCGGCTAAAAATGTCCCTTGCGACCAGCGAAACTGCAGATCAAAATCAGCAGCACCAATCACCTCGCGAGGCATCTGCGCACGGTATTCGTGTCCCTCATAATTGGCACGAGCCCAGACCGTCACAACACGCGGCTTATCGGCTGAACGGCTGCTCTGCACGTCAACAAAATACGATTCGGCGCGCACATATTGCAGCGGCCACTGAGTTGATGATGATGCAGTCGAAGTTAAAAACGTCACATTTAATAAAGCAGTGAATATTGCCAGCAGTATGGAATCAAGTGCTGGGAAAATGAATTGCCTGAACCGCAATTTCACCCGTGGCTGGATGTTTTTCACGTTTGACTGCCCTCCAATTTTTCAAATGCCTTTGTGGCAATTAAATATCTTCAGGCTTGATGCGATGAGAATCGAGGTTGAAACTTTTCAATGCCGACAGTTTCCGCTGCAGATATGCCGGTACGCCAGCCGTGCGGCGCGACTTGCGGGAGATTTATTCGAACCAGAAAACAAGTCTTTGGACTCGGATTTTTCTGCTGCTGACGTATCCGCTGTTCCAGCGCTAATCCCTTCAGCCAATTTCTTCGACACTCCCTTCAGAGGATCAGAAGAATTTTGAACGGTAGCAGCAAAACTCGTCAGTGCCCGACGAATTGATTTTCCACACTCCGGGCATTGGGTTAATGGAGCCTCATTCGCCCATTGTAGAGTCTCAAAATCACAACATTCACGACCACTTACTGCATCCAAGTCGTTGCTATCAACATCTGGTTCATAAACAAAAATGGGCATAAGTTCCGTGTCCCTCACGACACACTCAGCTTAGCAGATTTGCTTTTTTACAACCAAACGTCCGAGAACATATTTTCAACAGCGATTGGAAACTCCCAGCTTTGCGCAGCAGGAACATCTGATGCAATTCGACTCTGATACCAGCGCAAAAAAGGCAAAATATCGCTCAGCGCAATCGCTCCTCGTGTCTGTAAAAAAGATTCCAGATGGGGAGCCAGAATTCGCAAACTTGCAAGAACAAATCCTGGATCTGGTCGACACGAAAAAACTTCAGCGCGCGCTAACTGAGTCGAAAAATCCTCAGGATTTTTCAAAATCAATTCGTATTTTTTTAACAAGAAATCTCTAAAATCTTTGAGCTGCTGTGGATGACTTTTTATAAAATCTTCTCGTGCAACCAACACATGCGAATAAGATTTCGGAACACCAAACTCGTGAGCACGCGCAATTTGAGAAATAAGTCCTCGCCGGATACCAATGACCCCTTCCCAGAACAAATTCACTTCCATCAAACTGTAGTGGCCATTGAGAAGGGCAGAAAGTCTGTCTTGGGGAGGAACTTCTTCGGCTGAATCTTCAACCCAATCGAGATCCAGTCCGCAACTTATGTCTTCCCAACGCGAAAGAGCGCTTTTGGCATGAGTCGCGCCGAGAACTCGTTTTTTGAGTGAATCAGGTGCCGGCATGAGTGACACGAGCGCTCGACAGTCGCCGTCTACCAATCCGCCAATGACGCGCGCTGTTGTTTGCGGAAAATCGAGAACATGCTGAAAAAGCTCTTCAAGAGTGACAACGGCGAGGTCGATGCCGCCCGCATCCAGCGCGAGCAGCGGACCACGGCCTAGTTTTTCCGCGGCCACCAGTTGCGAATTCGCGACGCACCGCAGCTCCGCTTCAGCTTCCCCAGGCCCCAGAAGCAGGCCTAACAAGCTAGTATCGAAAAGCCCCTGATATCCGATATTTGCGTAGTTAGTAATCATACGTCCGAATACACATTCGATTCTGTGAACAAAAAATACAGAACCGCCCTCGTGCGCCTATTTTCCGGCAAAGGCAAGATTTAAATTTTCCGGAAGCGAAATGATTGCTGAGGCTCAGATTGCGTCCAATCAAAGAATTCCTCTTCTTTGGGTCGCTTGACAGGGGAGCACGGGGTGATTATCACTGCCCGGCGTTGGGGAGATACCGAAGTGGCCAACCGGGGCAGACTGTAAATCTGCTGACTTTAGTCTTCAGTGGTTCGAATCCACTTCTCCCCACCAACCGAGCGGGAATAGCTCAATTGGCTAGAGCATCAGCCTTCCAAGCTGAGGGTTGCGGGTTCGAGACCCGTTTCCCGCTCCATCTTTTCTTCCGTCGTGAGTTCGCTCACGTTTTTTCTTTACATTTTTGTTCAGTCTAGAGCCTGTCGAAACAAGGCAAGATAATTCTCAACAACTGGGTCCCAGCCAAAGCTCATGCCGTGCTTATAGGCCTCTTCCGCGAATTGGGGATGGGTTTGGAACCAAGCCAGTTGCTGCTTGGTCTCTTGGGCCATCACCACGGCATCTTGCGAACTCCAATAGAGCGCATGCGGGCCACATGTTTCTGGGACTGCTGACTCACGGAAAACAAAAACCGGCTTGCGGACCTGCATGGCCTCAAGCGGCGGATAGCCCATGCCTTCCGAGATGGATGGAAACAACACAGCCTGGCAATTCAAATAAGACCAATACTTCTCTTCATCGCTGACAATGCCGCGAAAATGGACACGCTCCCGGCAGCTGCTCTTTTTCAGAAGCTCTTGCAGCTCATGCCCAGCTGATGTTTTAAAGTTTCCAAGCATCACCAGATCATATTCAGGCATTCGTTCCATCAGGCCAACGAGTGCTCGGTAATTTTTCGTGTGCTTATGCACGCCAACCGTTAAAAAAAATGGCCTTGGTGAAACAAATTCGGGAGCTGCTGGTGCGGCAAATTTTTTCAACTCCAAACCACATGGCAAAACGATCAGGGGTGTCTCACCCACTTTGAGATGCGCCTGAACATCTTCCGCTGTCGTTTGCGAAATTGCTGTCACGGCATGAGCGCGATCGATAAATTTCTGAATCCGCTTCAGCCGCGCTCGGCAGCGCGCAGGGCTTTTCTCTTTGAGAAAATTCAGATCATTTATTGTGAAGATAAACTTTGCGCCCGAACGTGGTGGAAAGACAATATCTTGGTGCGGGCAATACCAAAGATCAAAATTCGAGTGCAAAGACGGAAAAAACTTATAGCGTTTTTGTGTCGTCACATATTCAACTGCATTGCCAAAATAACCCTTGAATGAAGGCGGAAGCAAAAAGGTAAACCGCATATCGGCGATCTCTGCCGCACGCTTCGCAAGCCGCTCGCCAAAATAAAGAGCGACATGGCCCAAGCCAGAGGTGGGTTCACGCAAACGGTCCAAATCTATAAGGACACGCTTAGGTTGCGGAAGGCTCGTTCCTGTGGCCATGGTTCACTCCAAAGTATTCGCGAATACATTGGCAGATAAACCCGACATCTTGTGGGGTCAAGTCGGGATAGCTTGGCAAATTGATGGTGGTTGATGCCAAGGTTTCGGCCACCGGAAAGCGCTGTCCACGCGCAAATTCGGCATGCATGGGAAACAGATGCGAGGGCGGAAAACCAGGTCGCGTTTCAATTCCAGCTTGAGCCAAATGATTGCGCAAGCCGTTGCGCTGAGCCTCGTTTTTGACTTGAAGGCTGACCATCCAAAACGAATGAGTGGTTCCAGGAACCTCAGCATGCAACTTTACATCGTTGATGCTTTGCAAACCATGTTGATAGTTCATAGCAATCGAACGCTTTTGCGCCATCAGCGATTCGATGCGCTCGAGCTGAGCAACGCCAATGGCGGCGCAGATATTGGTCATTCTGTAGTTGTATCCAATGTCATCGTGCCAATAAGTGCGCTCGGGGCTCACAGCCTGGCTTTTGAGATGCGCACATCGTGCAATGAGCGCAGGGTTATTGGCAATCAACATACCACCCTCTCCGGTTGTGATGGTTTTGTTGCCAAAGAAGGAAAAGCTAGCAATGTCGCCAAAAGTGCCGACGTGTTTGGACCCTATGCGGGTACCGATGGCCTCGGCACAGTCTTCAACCAAATACAAATTCCGCTGCTGGCACAGGCTTGCAAGCGCGTCCAGATCGCAGGCCTGGCCGTATAAATGAACGGCCATGACCGCTTTGGTTTTTGCGCTGATTTTCTTTTTCACATCGTTGATATCCATTTGCCAGGTCTGGGGATCGGAATCAACAAAAACAGGAATAGCCCCCACGTAACGAATCGCATTCACAGAGGCCACGTAGGTGAAGGTAGGGACAATGACCTCATCGCCAGGTTGAATATTCAAAGCAAGCAAAGCCAGATGCAAGGAGACTGTTCCATTGCAACAGCTCGTTGCCGAAGGAGCTCCCGCATATTGGGCAAATTCTTTTTCAAATCGCCCAACAAATGCGCCTTTCGAACTGATCCAGTTCGTCTCAAGGCACTCGTTGACGTAGCGGCGTTCGTTGCCACTCAGGTTGGGACGGTAGACAGGAAATTTGAAATCAGGCATCGAAATATCCTAGAGTTTTGTTCTCCGACAAAAACATGAGACAGACTTTTAACAGAAAGTCTCATGCGCGTCTGCAACCACCGCGAAGATTTTGCGAAAGGCCAACCTCAATGGCTGGACCCTCTGTCACCCAGACAACTCCTGTGTCCGTTGTGATGATCACCCGCAACGAGGCAACCAACATGACCGCATGTCTGGAAAGTCTCAAGGACTTTGAGGAAATAATTGTTGTGGACAATGGTTCATCTGACGCAACAATAGACATTGCGTCCACTTTTCCGAACGTTCGTGTTCTGAAAAGCGAATGGAAAGGCTATGGCGCCACCCGGCAGTTGGGCGTTGACGCCGCGCGGCACAATTGGATCCTATGGATGGACGCCGATGAACGCATGACTCCCGCCCTGCGCGAAGAAATCTTGGTAACGCTGGCACATTCACCAACCAACAGCATTCTTTCCATCCCGCGGAGAAATTTTTTTGTTGGCAAAGAGATCCACGGGTGTGGCTGGTCTCCTGATCGTGTTTTGCGGGTCTTTAACCGCGAAAACACCTCATTCGATGACAAAAAAGTCCATGAAGGATTGCACAGCAAATCACAACGAGATGTTGTGCGTCTCAACCAAGCGCTGATTCATTTCAGTTACGTCAGCATCCAGCAATTCTTTGAGAAGAACAATCGCTATGCTCTGCTTGCCGCGGATGAACGCATCAGGTTAGGACGAAAAGTCTACATACCTGAGGTTATTCTCAGACCTCTGTGGGAGTTTTTCAGAGCCTATATCTTGAAACTTGGGTTTCGTGATGGCTTGCGCGGACTCATCATTTCACTTGGCTCAGCAATTTATGTGCTGATCCGGGATGCCACGTGCCTTCTGCGCAACTCTTAAAGTTCTCACCACCTGCATGTCGAATTTTGTCTAAATTCTGAGTCAATGGAAATACAAAACTCCCTTGCCACCGAGCTTACGCTTTGTCAGGCCTGGGCCCATCCATTGAACGTTCAACTGAGCACTTCCCAAAAGCTGAAAGTAATCGACGCGAATGGAGTGAAAGCCGCGCGCGAGCGAAACGACCGCTTGCTTCTCAAGAGGCCCATGCAGGCCATCGTTGTTGATGAGCTTTTGGCTATCGATCGACAAACTGCTTCCGTCGTCGGACTTGAGATAGAACGTGTAAGCTCCGTTTGTGGGAACCCAAATTTGCCCCTCAAACACAAAGCCAAACTGGTTGCTTCTGCGTGCGGGTGTCAGAGCGATGTCTGATAAAACTCCTTGTGACACAGGAAGAAGTGCATCGAAATTAGGAAGCCTGAGCCAAAAGCCATGATAGCTGCGGTAACGAATGCCATCTCCGTAAGTTGGCGTTGGAACAGGTGTTGGCGTTGGTGAAGCGGTTGGAGATGGAGAGGCCGTGACAGTTGCAGTTGGGGTCGCAGTGGCTGTTGGAGATGCTGTGGCTGTTGAGGTTGGTGAGACGCTCGCTGTTGGAGATGCAGTGGCGGTCGCGGTTGGTGAAGGAGTTGCGACAACTCCAAGGGAATCAAATGCAGACTTCAAATCCACAACTCCACCCGATGCAACCTTGCCGCTGAGTGCACTCACAGGTGAAGACTTGCTTATGATCGCACTTCTTACCTCTGCGAGACTTTTACTTGGCGCAGCCGCCCACAAGAGCGCTGCGACTCCCGCGACATGCGGAGTTGCCATCGAGGTTCCGCTGTATGTTGCATATTTGTTGCCTGGAATTGTGCTCAAGATACTTCGCCCGGGTGCAGCAACATCAACACCGTCGCCATAGTTCGAAAATGAACTTAACGAATCGTTCGTTTCGCTCGAAGCTACAGACAACATGTTCGAGTAATTTTTTGTGTAGTATGCTGGATACGACGCTTTATTTGCCGATTCATTACCAGCCGCAACCACAAATAAACTTCCCGCATCTTGTGCGGCCTTAATCGCTGAGGCCATCAACGAACTCGCACCACCCCCGCCATAACTATTCGAGGTTACCTTAGCACCATTCGAAATGGCGTAAATAATGCCATTGTAGATGTCGTAGTTGTAACCCGAACCAGTGTCATCGAGAACTTTTACCGGCATAATTCGCGCAGACCAATTTACACCCGCAACACCAATCGCATTGTTTCCGCGTGCTGCAATGGTCCCCGCGCAGTGTGTTCCGTGCGAGTCTCCATCCGTTGGGTCGTTGTCTCCATAGGCAAAGTCCCAACCATGAATGTCGTCAATGTATCCATTGCCATCGTCGTCAATCCCATTGCCAGGGATTTCTTTCTTGTTGGTCCAAATATTGTCTTTGAGATCTTCATGGGCCATGTCAACGCCGGTATCAATAACCGCGACGGTGAAATCTTGATCACCTGTGAACGAACTCCAGGTTTCCGGTGCTCGAATTTTTGTCATACCCCAAAGTGAAGGAAAGCTCGGATCGTTTGGATTGCCTATCTTTTGCACCTTAAAATTTGGCTCCGCAAACAGAACACTGGGCAATTTGTGAACCGCATTCAACGCTGCAATCAAATCCAGCAAGGAGGCACTTGCAAGCTCAATCTTCATGAGATCAAAAGGCTTCAGAGCGCTCGGGGTCGACATTCTGCGCAGGCTGTCGGCAGGTTGAGCAAATGTTTTTAAACCTTTGATCTGCAGATCTCCCAAACCAACAACGTCATCCTTTTCCTGAAGGTCTTCATATTTCTTCGTCGCCCCACTGCGAAGGCGCAACGGCAATCGCCCTTGCCAGTCGTCTTTCATTAAAATGTTCAACTCAAAGGATTTGCCCGCGACAAGCTGTGATTGCGCTTGAAGCAGATTTTCTTTTGCATAAACCCTCTTGACCAAATCCTCAGACAAGCCAAGACTCTCAGCCGCGCCAAGTGGAACCATCACCCCGCTGTCGGGAATGATTTCGAGCGGCGTGCTCGTGTTTTTTTTGATGCACGCTGAAATGAGTAAAACGACTGCGAGTGGAAAGAGAGACTGCAAACGCATGGATTCCCCT